>JBGTJW010000195.1:0-12425 GCA_041744955.1 Stenomitos sp.
TGCCTCGTCTGGTCGTGCCATTTTTCATGATGTCTTCTGAACCACAGTTGGGACAACGCAGAAAAGGAGGCATGCTTGACATAAGAGATGAAGGTGGTAATCATCCCTTATTTTATCTACCCTTTACGAAAAGGCACTACCAATTATTCAAACGAGTTGGCTGAAAGGAAGCCTTGTTTGTTGCCTTATTCCAACTAATAAGGCTTTTGCTTTTTTGCCATTGTCTTGTATGGCATCCCGCATTTTTTACACTTCAAAACTGTCAGTTGGCTAGGGAGAGGAAAAGGCTCTCCGCATTTAGGCTCTGGACATTTTGGGAGAAGGCGAAGCCGATGCTGCTCGCACCCTTCTGTCGATTGGAACTGCCAACTCATGCGATGGTACGGAGCCTCGGCATAACAAGCCGCACAGATTCGGATCGGTCTAGGCTTAATAGGCTCATGCTCAGGCGGAAACATCAGCAATAGCCTTTCTACTCCCAGCCTCACGAGTGTGTTTAACTTCTGTAACTCTTGAGAAGTTGGAGGCGGGTTGAAGTAGAAGTTTTCCCATCTCCACAGAGTTTTACCCAATCTCAATCTTTGCCCCAGGCTATAAGAATCGGTACTAACTACCTCTTGATGATACCAACGCCCAAGATAATGGCTGATACTCTCATCATCATGGGGTGAAAGGTATAGAAGATACAGGCTAGATTCTTTGCTTTCCATCGGTTCCACATTAAAGTACCGCTACTTACGCCACTCCGTTATCTTGAGCGACTAGAAGGCTAAAGCTACTTCTCTTAAAGCTTTGAAATTGGTTGGCGGCAAAAGCCTAAAGCCGTGGAGATACTTTGGGGATTGATTTGTGCTCCAGGATGATCGATTTTCCAAATCGCAATCTCGCGCAGATTATGGTAAAGCACTTGAAGTTGCCCTTGAGAGGCACCCTCTAGAACATCAATGTTTTTAGAACTTACGCATTGACAGAAGCGCTGCGATATGAATTAAACGTCAGCCAACTGTGCCAGATGGTCTTGAATGAACGAGGCAATGAGGGGATTGAATAAGTTGCGTTTCACCTCATACCAGTTGCGCATGGCTCCTGCGGCTCGTTGGCACTCCAGTGGGACAAACGCTCTCAAGGCACTGAAGATGTGCGTGTGAATGGCATCACGATCTCTGACGTGAAACCGCTCGATGTTGCACACCTGTTTCACGGCGCGATGAAACTGTTCAATGCCCCAATGGTGATCATGCAGACGCTTAAACTGTGCTTCCGTGAAAGCTGCTAGTGCCGTTGCGTCTGGCAAGAATAAGATGTAGTGACGGTATTCGTGTTTGAAGACCGTGCGAAACACTTTGACCCTGCCAAACTGTTTGAGCTGCACCAACACGCCGCTTGGAGGAATCTCTAAGCTCTGGACTGGCACGTACGCTTGAGCCTCAAGGGCGACGAGACGATTACTTTCAATGGCAAAGAGAAACCCCCATTCCTGGTGTTTCAGGAGTGTAAGGGTTTCCACACAAGCATACCAACTAGCAGCCGTAATGTTCGCTGGCACTAAGCCCCACCCGATGACCTCCAAGAGCATCTCGCGAAAGTAGTCATGCTTCGTTTTACCATCAGTTTTGTCATTGAGGCGGTAGTTCACTGGCACTGACACACCCGTTGGGTCGGTGTAGTACAACGTGATCAAGTTGCTGCCTTTGACCACTTTTTTGTGCTTGCCAGACCAGAAATAATCGACTAATGCCGTCTTGCTAGGGTTGCTGTAAGGCTTGTCGAGTACCGTATCATCGCCGCTCAAGGTGCCACCGTGCAGCTGAATTTGAGGTTTGACACACTCAAACAAATCATGGGGAGTATAACGTTCTCGCACTAAAAACCGATTGATACTGTCGTGAGACAAGTCTTCCAGAATTTGAGCCAAGCGCTGACAACTGACGTACTTCGGTTCCGCTAACAAAAACAGGGTGTAGAGATTGAGATTACACCTTGCGCTGGAAGGCTTGCTGAGGACACGCATAAGCGGCTAACTAACCATAGTGGGGGATACCTTAGCATTCCGGTTGATGGGCATGAAGGCTACCCCCACAGGAGATGCATCTTGTCAATGCGTAAGTCCTAGTTTTTACTATCGGAGGACAGCTTTGACGGTTTTGCCCAACCCAAACTTTTCTCCCACTCAGTAACAACCGTAGTTATATTCGCTTTGCTGAGTGTGCTGTATGGGTGCTGTTTTAAAAAGGCATTGTAAATGGTTAGATACTTTTTTTTCTTGGGATCTTTAGGATCAATAACATCATGAAGAGAAGGATCTCCAGCTAGAGCAACGGCAATCTTCAGTTTTTCGGTGATTCTTACAAGTTCGTAAAAGGCTTTGAAGGATAGCAGGTTTGCGTTGTTAACGATCAGAAGCTTAACTCCACATGACTTGAGCGTTCCCCATGTGCGAGAGCGAAGCTGCCGCAAATAACCGCAATCGAGAGGATTAACCAAAAACTCTAGAATCAAAAGGAACAAGTCTGTCGGGCTGCCATTTTGTTCAATTTCGATGTAAGCAAGGGGTGCAGGAGTCAGCAACAAACCACCACGTCGTTTGATATGATTCTGTGTATAAAACATCAAAGACTTGGCTAAACCTAGGCGATCCATCGTGGTTACACAGCCACAAACACCAGTTTCCCGCCACTGGTTTAATAGAGTTGTTGGGTAATAAACTGAAAAAGTCTTGAAACCCTTTCCCAGCAAGCTTTTCAGCGATATTCCGTGAAAAACTCTGAAAGCAATTCTAGGTAGGAGTTTCAGCGATTTTCGTCGTTATATCCCAACAAGTCTAATATCTCAATCATGCGGTGCAGCAGACCTTAATCGAAGACTTCAAACAGCCTGACGTGCTGGAGATCGTCAACCGTATGTCGCCAGACGATCGGGTGCGGTTGTTTGACGAACTGCCTGCCAAAGTTGTTCGTCAACTCTTTCAACACTTGACTCCAGAGGAACGCGATGCAACTGCCCTTTTGCTAGGGTTCAAACCCCACACTGCGGTACGGTTGATGACACCAGAGTATCTCTCACTTAAAGAGACTCACACTGTTCAGCAAGCGCTTGAGCAAATTCGGCGCTTTGCATCGCAGGTTGAAACCATTTCTTACCTCTATGTCACCGATCGCGATCGCTATCTGACAGGCACACTCTCGTTGAGGGAGCTAGTGGTCGCTCAACCCGAACAACTCATCAGCAGCATCATGACGCAAGAGATGCAGTTTGTGCATACTGATACCGATCAAGAAGAGGTTGCCCGTCTGATTCAACAGTATGACTTTGTGGCGCTGCCCGTGGTCGATCGAGAGCAACGCTTGGTAGGGATTATTACTGTTGATGATGTACTGAATGTTTTAGAGCAGGAGACTACGGAAGATATTATGCCATTGGAGGCGTGCAAGCAGGCAAAGATAGCTATTTTCAGTCTGGTCTGTTTGCTGTCGCTCGAAAACGAGTCACATGGTTGCTCGTGCTGCTAGTCACCAACACTCTTACAAGTGCTGTCATACGCGGTAATGAAGACGTTTTGGAACAGGTTGTTACCTTGGCAGCCTTTATTCCCTTACTACCTTACTAATTGATGCAGGTGGTAATGTGGGCGGCACAGTCTTCAACGGTCGTGATTCGTGGGCTTAATGTCCAGGAAACCCGCATGAAGCAGGTTTTATGGGTGGTGCAACGAGAAACGATTACGGGTCTTCTACTAGGAGTGATGCTGGGAGCGGTCGTCTTTGTATGGGCAACCATCCTTCAGGGCGATGCGTTAGTAGCAATTACGGTCGGGCTAAGTCTGTTTGCTATTTCAGTGCTAGCGTCTGTAGCAGGGTCGGCGCTACCGTTTTTGTTTCACTCCTTTGGTTTAGATCCGGCAATAATGTCAGCGCCGTTCATTACAACAGCCGTTGATGTTTTGGGTGTATTGATCTACCTCAATGTTGCGAGAGCCATTTTGCAGCTATAGCGTCACCATTACCTTGGCAATAAACGCTTTATTCGCCGCTCATTCTGCTACTTTTGAGCAAGCGATTTCTGCACGCATTGCCACCGGAGGTTTTTTTAGCGATGATTCAGGTCACTCAGGCACCACAAAGCCCCGTTCTAGTCCAGCAGCAGTTCACCATTTCTGGCATTGCTTCACCCACTTACGCGGGTCGAACCCTGGCGCTGACCGTGGATAATCAATACAACGCGAAGGGTCCAGCGATCGATACGGATGGTAACTGGACGATCGGGTTTCTCTTTCAGCAGGCTGGTAATCGCCGTTTGAAGATTGCGATCGACAGCGAAAGTGCTGAAGTTGTCGTGCAGGTGGTCACAACACCCCCGCCACCAGCCAATCGGTTGCGTTTTGTGACCGTACCCCAGCCCCTTCCGGTCGGTCAGGCGGTTGTTTTCACGGGCGAGGCAGACGGCTATGCCAATGACGCTCAACTGTTACTACGTGCTGACCAAAAATATGAGCTGGCTCGTCCCACGGTACAAGTTGGTAAATGGCAGGCAGTCATCGGTTTTAACCAGGCAGGTAGCCGCTTGCTCGAAATTATTGGGACTGGGCAGGATCGGGCACAGGTGACAGTCACCGTTACAGGTGCGCCCCCACCCCGAGCGCCCCGAGTTAGTTTTACTAACCTGCCGCAGGGCGTGAGAACTGAACAAGTAATCGTTTTACAGGGTGATGCAGCAGGCTACAGCGATGGCGCAGAGTTGGTGCTGAGAGTTGACCAACGTGCGGAACTAGCGCGTCCAAAGGTGCAGGCAGGCAAATGGCAGGCAAAGGCTCTCTTCCACCAGTCAGGCAAGCGCTTGATTGAAATCATTGGCTCTGAACAAGACCGTGCCCAAATTACTCTAGATGTACAGGCTTCTCCACCCTCACTGCAACTCTTTCCACGGACTGCCTGGACCACGCAGGCGACACCAACCTCGCTGCCAGATCTTCAGCCGAGACGAATCACATTGCACCATACAACCTTTACAGCCCTGGCTGGGAGTGCCTCGCAAGCGCAAGAAGTTGCCCGTATGCAGTCTCTCTGGAGTAGCCACGTCAACGGCAATGGCTGGAGTGATCTGGGCTATCACTACATCATTATGCCCAGTGGTCGCATTTATGTCGGGCGATCGGAGCGGAAGCGCGGCTCCCATGATGTGATTAATGATGGTCTGGGAGTAGCCTTTGACGGTTTATATACAACCGCAACCATCTCTAATCAGCAATTTCAGTCTGCGATCGCCCTTTGTACCCAACTTTGTCAACGCTATGGCTTTAGAGATCCGGTGACTCCAGTACCCACACCAACGGCTGACTTTGGCACGCGTAACATCCCCTTAATCTGCGGTCATCGCGATCGGGTTGCAACTGCCTGCCCTGGTTCGGAAGGCGGTAGAACAGTGCGCTTGGCAGAAATCCGTCAGACAGTTAAAACAAAACTGTAGGCACACATTCATGTTCCTACAGTGCAAGTAATTTAAGGTCAATATATCAAGCTTGCCCCTGCCCTCATTCCGGTTCAACGCTTAAGCTTTCAGCACTTAAGCACTATGTACTACAGGTTAGTAAGAACCTCTAGATCACTGCCTTTTCTCAAAAAGCTAGGAGTGAAATAGTCATTTGTTACTAGCAGCATGGCTCGAAAGCTCTAAGCGTGAGTTCAGAGCCATGCTAATTAACAAAGGCTAAATGATGCCAGGACCTTTGTCTGATGGTTCTTCGGTTGTGTCTTTTTCTTTTCTCGCGTCACCCGGAGTTTCATAATACATTTCGGGTTCAACCGCATAATTATTCAGCAAACCTTCTTTATCAACCGTGTAGCCGCCTTCTGTCTGCACGCTATCGGAGTCGTCTTCGGTCGGGTGCGTCTTAAAGCTCGCGCCTTCTCGTTCTTTACGAGCCGCCGTTTCTGCCGGAATAATACCTCGATCGTAGGAATCATCCTCTACTCGAGCGGACGTATCTTTAGCGTTACCCATAACAGTCTCCTTTATATTAAACAATTGCCCCGTCAGCATACCGTGATGATCACGGTATACCCCACTACCGTTGGTATTGGATCTGGGCTGCAAAAAGGTGTCTCTTGCGAGAGATGTTTGGCTGCATGGGGGTTATATCCCTATGCCGGATACCTGCGCCTCCTGCCTCATCCTCATCGCGTCTGCTGCACTTGATGAAGGCATGGTTGTAATCTACGTTTGTTCTATGCGACTACCGCGATCGTAAAAGATTTCCGCTATGAAAGTTGCCCTCATTCATGACTATTTGCGAGAGTATGGCGAGGCAGAGCGCGTCTTGCGAGTGCTGCATCAGATGTATCCCGATGCGCCTGTGTACACAGCCTTTATTGACCACAAGCGGCTGGGAGAGGCGATCGCTCTCTTTGATGGTTGGGATCTCCGCACCGCACCCTCGCAACAGCTACCAGGCATTACACGTTATTACCAAACATTAAAGGTGCTGCTGCCCTACTGGTGGGAGTCATTGGACTTATCAGCCTACGATTTGGTGCTTTCTTCATCCGGGCAGTATCTCAGCAAAGCGGTGTTGACCCGCGCTGAAACGCTGCACGTCAGCTACTGCCATACGCCACCACGCGACCTCTGGGATACACCGCAAACGGCTGGCGATCGCCCCTGGCACCAGCAATGGATGCAGACCCATCTGCGGCAATACGACTTTTACGCCTCCCAGAGAGTCGATCGTTTTATTACAAACTCTGAAGCGGTGGCGCGGCGCATTCGCAAGTTTTATCGTCGCTCGGCTGCCGTCATTCCGCCACCTGTCAACATTTGCGGTCGCGGTGAAGCGGGCAGTGACTATTACCTCTATGTCGGAGCGCTCACTCCGCAGCAGCACGTTGATCTCGCGATCGCTGCCTGCACTCAGAGCGATCGTCCCCTTTGGGTCATAGGCTCTGGTAGTGAAAGGGCAAGGCTTGAGCAGTTGGCTGGTTCACACGTCCGTTTTTTAGGCGACGTACCGGACGAAGCAATGGCAGATCTTTACGCTCATGCCAAAGCGCTACTCATCCCCTGTCCAACGGCTGACTTTGAGTTTGCTGCTGTCGAAGCAATGGGGCATGGCGTTCCTGTGATTGCTTCAGCATTAAGCGGCATCCGCGAGATCATTTTGAACGATCGCACGGGCTTGCTGTTCTCCCAACCGACTGTAGAAAGCCTTTGTCGCGCGATCGCTCAATTTGAAGGGCGACGGTTTTCGTCTCAAGCCTGTATCGAACGCGCACGCGAATTTGCCGAACCTGTCTTTATTTCTAAGCTGGAGTGGTTTATTGCTCAGGCGATCGACGAGCACAAAGCGCCTCTTGCCCAAGAATCGTTTTCTACGCCAGCCATTTAGCGTTGAAGCAATAGAACAGGTGCCCCTTTCACTGTGAGGCTTACTGATTCTACGTCATTTCAGCCCAACTTCTGTAGGTGTTACGTCCGGCTGCTTTTGCCTGGTAAAGTGCCTGTTTTAAGCGATGCCAGATTTAGTCCGCTCAACGTTGATGGCACTGTCTCACACCTCTTTTAGCTCAATTCCCGATCGAGAATGCGATACTGACACTATTAAGCGCTGACGCATTCTAATGATTCGCTAACGATCGCGTCAAGTATGCGGGTGCTTCTCCACACTTGAGAGACGTGTATGAATGCAACAGTGCTGCAAAAAAAGCTCAGTCAAAAGCCAGGTCGATTAGACTAAGAGTATTTTAAGCAACGTTTAGCTGAGGCACAGGCAGCATGGGTCTAGCGAGGAATTTGAAAGCGAACTTACTGCCAAACCGATCGCTCTGGGGCTTGCTCCTGCTAATCGTTGCCGGGTTTTTAGGCAATTATTTTCGCTGGACTTTATTTTTTGATATTGATTTTCTGTTTGGGTCGATCGCGGTTTGGCTAGTGGTGTGTTTGTACGGAGTGCGCTGGGGCACCTTCGCGGCTTTTCTTGCTGGCTTTTGTACGTATCTGATTTGGCACCATCCTTACACCACGCTGACCTTTACAGCCGAAGCCCTGTTTGTCGGCTGGCTGTTTCACCGTCGGCAACAGCGGAATATTGTCTTGCTGGATGCAGTCTTCTGGCTGCTCATCGGGATGCCGCTTGTGTGGTTTTTTTATGCCATCGTTCTGCGTGTTGATTCAACGCAAGCGCTCATTATTCTCTTAAAACAACCTGTCAACGGTATTTTTAATGCCCTTATTGCCAGTCTGTTGCTGACGCATCTGCCGCTACACCGTTGGGTCGCTCGTCCACCCGCTATTGGCACCCTGACGCTGCAACAAACCCTCTTTAATTTGCTGGTCGCCTTTGTCATGGTGCCCACCTTACTCTTGATTGTGCTGGCAAGTCATCAAGTGGTGGGTGACATTAGAATGCAGGCTCAGTTAGACCTGAACAATGCCTCCCGCCACCTTACGGTTGAGGTGCGTACCTGGTATGAGCGACGGTTAGCAACAGTCAATGAACTAGCAAATTTAGCACTGAATACCTCGCTTCAGGACGATACCGTGCGTCTGAATGCAGAATTTGCTCAGCGCGTTTTTCCAGACTTTCAACATCTTCACGTTTTAGACGAAACGGGGCAACGCCTTTTGAATGTTGGTCGTGACGCTGCCTTAGATAGCGTTGATGACAACGTTTATTTTGAGCAGTTGCAGCGATCGCCCCAGTCGTTTCTTACCTCTGTCCGCCGACCCAGCCCGTCTACGAAGCCAGTAGTGCTAATTGGTACGCCCATACTCAAAGACGGCAGGCTGATCGGTGCAGTCCTGGGCGAGTTTGACCTGGAGTTTGTCACTGCCCTTTTTCGAGCCAATGCGGGAGGGCAGGCGCTCAACATTACGCTGCTCGATCAACAACAAACGGTTGTTGCCAGCACCCAGGCTAAGTGGATTGGTGCTAAAGCCTTTGATTGGCGCACGGAGGGAGCGGTGCAATTGATCGGCGACCAAACCTATCACTGGTTGCCCACAACGGGCAGTCCGCTGAGGATGGTGCAGTGGAGCCGATCGCTCTTTGTGAAAGAAGCGACCATTAGCAGTGAGGTTCCCTGGGTGCTGCTGGTGCAAATGGCTGCGACCCCCCATGTGAAGCATATTGAGCAGGTACAGACCCAGAATATGGCAATCCTGCTGTTAGTGTCTGGGTTTGCTCCCCTTGCCGCCTTTTTGGTCAGTCGTCAAATAGTCAAGCCAGTCTCTCAGTTGGCTCATATCACTACTAACTTACCGGATAAATTACTCGAACAAGCACCCATTCCCTGGGCGCAGAGCCAGGTGGCTGAGTTTGCCCTCCTGGTACAAAACTTCCGCTTGATGGCAGCCAGCTTGCAGCAAAAATTTGGTGAAATTCATCAGGCAAATGCAACGCTAGAACACCGTGTACAAGAGCGCACCCAGGCGCTTCAGCAGACCAACGTTGCCCTGCAAGAGAGCGAAGAACGCTTCCGCCAAATGGCAGAAAACATTCGAGAAGTGTTTTGGATGGGGTCAGTTGATAAACAAGCCCTTTTGTACATCAGCCCCGCCTATGAGAAAATCTGGGGACGTACCTGCCAAAGCCTTTTTGAGACACCGCAGTCGTTTGTTGATGCCATTCATCCCGACGATCGAGGGTGGGTGACGGCTGCCCTCGCCAAACAAGTTCAAGGCACCTACAGCGAAGAGTACCGCATTGTCCAGCCCAATGGTGCCATCCGCTGGATTTGGGATCGCGCGTTTCCTATCTGTAATGCAGCAGGCAATGTTTATCGGGTGGTCGGCGTTGCACAAGATATTACCGAGCGCAAACAGGCAGAGCTAGTGGTGCGGCAGCAAGCAGAGCGAGAGCGTTTGCTGGGTACGATCGCGCTGCACATCCGGCGGTCGTTAAACCTGGACGACATTCTCAACACGACCGTGGCTGAAGTCCGCCAGTTCTTGCAAACCGATCGCGTCGTCGTCTACCAGTTTCAGCCTGATTGGAGCGGCATCGTCATCGTCGAATCAGTGGCAGCAGCATGGTCATCAAGTTGGGGTCGCCAGATTACAGATAGTTACTTTGCTGAAACGCAAGGAGAAACCTATAAGCAAGGTCGCGTTTCTGCCGTCAATGACATTCATACTGCTGGGTTAGCGGCTTGCCATGTTGAGCTACTGACACAACTGCAAGTACGGGCAAATCTAGTTGTGCCAATTCTCCAGGGTGAGGTGCTGTGGGGTTTGTTGATCGCACAGCAATGCCACGCCCCACGGATTTGGGAAACTACAGAGATCGACTTTCTCAAGCAGTTAGCGATTCAGGTAGCGATCGCCATTTATCAATCAGAACTCTATCAGCATGAACAGCAGCTCAACACCATCCTTGAGCAGCAGGTCGAAGAACGCACGGCTCAATTGCAACAGGCATTGCAATACGAAGCATTGGTCAAACGGATGACCGATAAAGTCCGAGATAGCCTGGATGAAGCGCAAATTCTGCAAACGGCAGTGGAAGAATTGGTGCGCGGCTTGGAGATCTACGGCTGTGATACTGCCCTATTTGATTTTGAACAGGGCACGATAACGATCGCCCACTCATTTACAAATGGAGCGTTTGCACCGCAGCCAGAGGTCATTCTGGCGACCCACTTTTCTGATATTTATCCACAGTTGCTCGATGGGCAGAGCCTCCAATTTTGTGATCTAACCCCGAAATTTACGGATTCAGACTGGCAGCCCAGCGCTATTTTTGCCTGCCCGATGATTGACGATCAAGGGGTTTTAGGTGAATTACGGCTGTTTCGTTCTCACACCGCAGTCTTTAGCAAACCGGAGATTCGGTTAGTCTTACAGATTGCCAATCAGTGCGCGATCGCACTCCGTCAAGCGCGACTTTACCAGCAGGCACAAGTACAGGTCAAAGTGCTGGAGGAGCTTAACCAACTCAAAGACGATTTCTTGAGCACCGTCTCACATGAGCTACGCACACCCATCTCCAACATGAAGATGGCAATTCATATGCTGAAAACGCAGCCAACTGAAGATCGCCGCGATCGCTACATGAAAATTTTGCAAAGTGAGTGTACCAGAGAAGCCGAACTCATTAACGATTTGCTTGACCTCCAGCGACTGGCATCGGGTACGAAAGTGCTAGAACCGGAAGCGATCGCCCTGCAAGAATGGCTGGAGGAGTTGATTGAACCCTTCCAGGAACGGACTCAAAGCCGCCAACAAACGCTTCGAGTCAACATCGCCTCTGGCCTATCGGTTTGGACCTCCGATCGAGCGAGCCTCAGCCGTATTCTGGCAGAGCTATTGAATAACGCCTGCAAATATACACCACCTGGAGAAACGATCGACCTCTTCGTACAGCCAGTGAATGCCACAACCAGCGATAGCACGACCGCTCAAGGGAATTTGCTGACGTTGCCTGTTACTCGTCTCCGGCTGAGTGTCTGTAATTCAGGCGTTGAAATTCCGGCTCAAGCACTCTCTCAGATTTTTGAAAAGTTTTATCGCATTCCAGGCGGCGATCTCTGGAAGCAAGGGGGCACAGGCTTAGGGCTGGCACTGGTGCAGAAGTTAACCGAACATATTGGCGCAACTATTCAAGTAGAGAGCTGTTCTAACCGTACTTGTTTTGTCGTCGAGCTTTGAGCGCAAGCGGCTCCTTTCCCCTTCGGATCGTGGATTAAATAACCTGTAATTCTGCGTAGGATGCCGTTAGCTGGCGATCGCCCCTCTCCCTGCGGAAAATTAGCACAATAGATTATGCTGAAAAACTAAGCTGGCAGGTGCATCGCTGCTGTTGGTGATGTCACAATTGGTTGGTATAGCCGTAGCCATATTGATTAGGACGGGGTGCAGGGGTTCTACCCCTGGCTGGGGGCGAAGCCCCCACACCCCCTTTGATCCCAATGTCCTAAGCCCTGTGGCGATAGCTATAGTACCGTCTACGTTAAGTTCTGAGTCGAAATCCCCATGAAAAGCGCCTTTCTAGAACGACTGCATCACCCCGATCGCCCCGTGATTGTCTTTGATGGCGCAATGGGTACTTCGCTGCAAACGCAAAACTTGACGGCAGACGACTTTGGGGGTGCAGAGTACGAAGGCTGCAACGAATATCTGGTGTTTACCAAGCCCGATGCGGTGGCTCAGGTGCATCGCGAGTTTTTGGCGGCGGGTGCTGATGTTATCGAAACCGACACCTTTGGAGCGATGTCGATCGTCCTGGCAGAATACGATCTGGCAGATCAGGCATATGCCTTGAACAAAGCCGCAGCAGAACTGGCAAAACAGGTTGCCGCCGAATTTTCGACTCCCGAAAAACCGCGTTTTGTGGCTGGGTCGATCGGTCCCACTACCAAGCTCCCTACCCTGGGGCATATCGACTACGACACTATGAAGGCAACCGTCGCAGAGCAAGCAGAGGGTCTGTACGACGG
>JBGTJW010000196.1:0-9657 GCA_041744955.1 Stenomitos sp.
GTCGGCACGCTCAATCTGCTCTATGCCATGAAAGAGAGTTTCCCCGACTGTCATCTCGTCAAGCTGGGGACGATGGGCGAGTATGGTACGCCCAACATTGATATCGAAGAAGGCTACATCACGATCGAACACAACGGTCGCAAAGACACACTGCCCTACCCCAAACAACCCGGCAGTATGTATCACTTGAGCAAAGTGCACGACTCCCACAACATTCACTTTGCCTGCAAAATCTGGGGCTTGCGGGCAACCGATTTGAATCAAGGTGTAGTCTATGGCGTACTAACCGATGAAACGGGCATGGACGAACTGCTGATTAACCGCCTTGATTACGATGGCGTATTTGGCACGGCGCTCAACCGCTTCTGTATTCAAGCAGCCGTTGGGCACCCACTGACGGTTTATGGCAAGGGTGGGCAAACACGAGGCTTCTTAGACATTCGGGATACAGTGCGGTGCGTGGAGTTGGCGATCGCCAACCCTGCCAATCCTGGAGAGTTCCGCGTCTTCAACCAGTTTACAGAGCTGTTTAGCGTGGGCGACCTGGCGCAAATGGTGGCAAAAGCAGGTAGCGCGATCGGTCTCAAGGTGGAAATACAACACACAGAGAACCCACGTATTGAGCGTGAAGAGCACTACTTCAATGCTAAGAACACCAACTTGCTCGATCTAGGATTGCAACCCCATTTCCTTTCCAGTTCCTTGCTCGATTCTTTATTGAATGTCGCCATGAAGTATAAAGATCGAGTAGACGAGTCTCAAATCTTACCCAAGGTAAAATGGCGACGCTAAGGAGCGATTACTGGTTATGAGCAGTCGCGTATTCTCCCTGCTGGTTTTAGTCGTGCTTCCGGGTGCCATGTTTACGGGAATCAGTGCGTTCTATCTGTTTCCCGAATGGGTCGTTTTGGGCAAAAGCCATCAAAATTATCAGAGACTGGCGCAAATGCCTACCTCGTCGCTCCGCGACCTTAATGTGGCACAAGCCGCTGAGAATCGACATCGATTCAACTGCTTTGCTGAAGGGGTGGGTGTATTGCTAGGCGGAGTCATTACGTCGATTGGCATTCATGGTCTTTGCACATTGCCCCGACAGGAGCTTTAAGCAGACGCGATCGCTGCTACTTGCAAGTTATCCCATTCACTTACTGTTGCACCTATGCGAATCGCCCTGTTCACCGAAACCTTTTTACCCAAAGTGGACGGTATTGTAACGCGACTGCGCTACACCGTGGAATATTTACAGCGGCTGGGCGATCAGGTGCTGGTCATTTCACCCGATGGTGGGCTAACTGAGTACAAGGGCGCGCAGATTCACGGGGTTTCAGGCTTTCCAATGCCGCTTTACCCAGAGCTAAAGCTGGCGTTACCGCGTCCTTCTATTGGCTACGCGGTAGAGCGTTTCAAACCAGATCTGATTCATGTGGTTAATCCAGCCGTTTTAGGACTGGCAGGGCTGTTTTACAGCAAAACGTTTCACATTCCGCTGCTAGCGTCGTACCATACCCATTTGCCAGAATACCTCCAGCACTATGGCTTGGGAATGCTAGAAGGTTTGATGTGGGAGTTGCTCAAAGCAGGGCATAACCAGGCGCAGTTGAATCTATGTACCTCCACTGCGATGCGGCAAGCGTTGACAGAACACGGTATTGAGCGCGTCAATGTCTGGCAACGCGGCGTGGATACGGAGACATTCCAGCCATATCTGGTAAGCCCAGAGATGCGATCGCGCTTAAGTCAGGGGCATCCCGAAAGCCCGTTGCTGCTGTATGTCGGTCGTTTGTCGCCAGAAAAAGAAATCGATCGCATCAAGCCTGTTTTAGAGTCCATCCCCAATGCGAGGCTTGCGCTGGTCGGTGATGGTCCGCATCGGCAGGCGCTAGAACAACATTTTGCAGGCACTGCCACGCACTTTGTCGGCTATCTGCAAGGGCGAGACCTGGCATCTGCCTTTGCCTCATCGGATGCGTTTGTGTTTCCGTCACGTACTGAAACGCTCGGTTTAGTGCTGTTAGAAGCAATGGCGGCGGGTTGTCCAGTCGTTGCAGCCCGTTCTGGCGGCATTCCTGACATTGTGCAGGATGGGATCAACGGCTACTTGTTTGATCCACTGGATGATCAGGGCGCGATCGTTGCTACACAACGCCTGCTGGCAAACGCTGAAGAGCGCGAAATGCTCCGTCGCAATGCCCGTCGTGAAGCCGAACGCTGGAGTTGGGAAGCCGCGACTCGCCAGCTTCGTAACTATTATCAGTCTGTTGTTGCAGCTTGAGGGCGAAAAGCTTACTGATCAGGTTCTGCGATCGACTTCGACTGCTCCAATGACAATACTGATCCACCGCTAATAGCTACAGATAGAGTATTGGCTGGGCTAAGTCAGCGATCGCTGCTTAGGAACGAGTAGTACATTTTTCGATCAATCGGTTGCGCTAAGAAGCTTGAAGGGCTAACAGATCCTCAACCGATCTGAACGTACTCGTTGGAACGACTACGGCTGCTGGTCAGAATTGCCAATCCCAAGCTGACGTTTGCTTTGCTTGAGTTGCTTCCAGAGTGACCTAATTTCCTGGTAAGACTCTTCTGGAGAAAGTTTGCCACCGGATTCAAGGCAAGAAATATAGCTGACTCGTTGCGAAAACTCTTGCAGATTGGCGTTGAATACCAGATTTTCGGGCTTGACGGTGCCACGGTAACGTGCTGTAGGGTAAAGAAAATCAGATTGGTTCATCTTCAGACATCCTTGCTTCTAAGCGTTAGCATTCCCTACTGATGACATAGTGCAGCAGTGTATATTCATCTTAACCTAGCCTTAACCAATACATTACGAAGGAAAGCTGTTTTCTCCCTCAAGAGGCAGGGGACGCAGTTTCGTGACCAAATAATGTAAACCAGTACAGATCGCGATAAAAGGCTTAGATAGAGCCGATCTAACGTCGTGTAACTGCTTCTCTTTAGGGGCTTGAGCGCTAGCTAATTAGATATCAAGAGCAAAGTTTGTTCTAGTCAGTGCTGCCAGAAACAAAAGCAACGACGATCGCTGAGTGTGACGAACACTTATTAGCCGATCATTTACTAGCCGACGATTCCACTGCGGTAGGCTTCGCAAAGGGCATCCACCCCGTCACGCTTTTGATGTAGATGCTGCCGATACTGAGCAGAAAGAGCATATAGCCAACAGCCTGCACCACGTAAAGCTTGTCTTCATAGCCAAAGAGCGTGTGCAGAACCACACCCGGAAACTGCCTCTCAGGCAGCACTTTGCTGGTATTCCACACCATTGGTCCCAGAATGCAAGAGGGAAACTTGGTAAACCGTTCGTAGTAAAAGCAAAGCCGTTCAGACTGACGATCGAGTTGAGCAAGTGTACTGACAGCCGTATCTAAATGCCCTAAAGCAGAGACGACCAACCCTGCCACAATCAGCAGCAGAAAAACGCCCATGACCAGAAAAAACGCACGGAGGTTAATCTTCACGCCTAACTGGAACAGAAGGACACCGATCGCAACTGCACACACAAGCCCAGCTAGCGCCCCTAGTGCGGGGGCTAGTCCCTGCTGAAACTTAGCGGCAATAAACAGAACGGTTTCAAAACCTTCTCGTAAGACAGCAAAAAAGATCAGTCCAAAAATGCCCCATCCGGCTGCTGTGCCACCGGTTAGAGTTGCATCAACCGAGCCTTCAATCTGACCTTTGAGCAACCGTGCCTGCTGCGTCATCCAAACGAGCATCCAGCTCAACAGGACGATCGCTGCCACACTAAACACCCCTTCTAGCAACGGCTCAAAGACAGGTGCGTACTTCTGGTTCGACGACCCCAGCGACTGGATCACCCAGCCAAAAAGAAGACCGACTAGCGCACTCACTACCAGCCCACCCGCAATGCCACCATAGACCCAGGAGTTGAGGTGTGACTGCTTTGCTTTTTTGAGGTAGGCAAGCACGATGCCAACGACAAGGGCGGCTTCAACCCCTTCGCGCAGGGTAATGATAAAAGTTGGAAAAGCAGAGGTAAAGTCCATAGGGCAGCGTTTGAGGGGATGACAGTGAGCAGCGAGGGACTGGGTTTCACTCGTCCTAGACGGTGCTGCATGAAAAGAAATGATAGAGCAGTCGAAGAGATCGTGAGGACAGACATAAACCTTGAAACTTCCTTTAGGCAAGGGCTTCGATTCATCCTTATCCTTCATCCTTTTGCTATAAACCCTTACTAGCTTAAAGCGGTTTTCACAAAAAATCTCCTTGCTGTGAGGGCAAACAGCCGTTCGCTCCTACCAGACTTGCCTACTGCCAGATTTGCCTATTGCCGATCAGTACTCTGGTGACAATGACCTAAGAGTCTTTGGCTGCCTTGCGCGTGTCTGTCTCAACGGTTTTGATCAATTGCGAAACTTGAGTCGGTGTTTTGACCGCAGCCGCCGATGGAATAGGTACAGTCCAAAGAGCATAAAGGCTAAAAAAGCTTATTGTCATTTAGCTTACACAAGCCTTCTGAGCCTGAAACTCTTCGTAGTGGTGAAAGGCGCTTGCAACCCCTACTTGGCAATGTTTGGCTGTGCAAAGCGGCTGGTATGAAGACTAACCAGGTTTGTGTCCACCCAGAAACATAAGGCAAAGGTAGCTACAACCGCTAGCGATGCGGTGCTTATTCAGCAGAAGCGCGCCCTGCATCTTACGTTCTCACTTTAAAGGCTACACCACGCTTGTTCAAGAAGGGCTAAATCCCGATGACTGCTGCTTCCGGAAAGGGGGAGGGGGGGATAGTAAGCGGAGGACAAACGCTCTAGTCTATTCTTTGGCGGCTGTAGGCGAACAAGAATGATTATCATTTCTACTTTAGTGCAATAATTTACTAGACAGCAGCATCCCAGCCAGGGGCGATCGCCCCTTGTGTGCCGTGGCTTACCTGGGAGTAGAGGTTATGTCTTTCAATTGTGTGAGGAAGTGTATTCATGTTTAAACGGTTTGTTCATTCGTTGCTGCTAAGTCCCGCCCTTTTGAGTGCAGCAGTCTTAACTGCCTCAGCGCAAGCGCCCCAGTCAACGCCCAACGTCTCTCAACCAAAGTCTGCAACGGTTGCGTCCTCGATCGCACCTACGGTTGCCAGAATCGATCAACCACTTTCGGTACGACCAGATGGGGGCGATCGTGCTCAGTCCAGTGAACTGGCAAACGGAACAACCAGCCGTGTTGACGAGCTTGAGCAGGTGACATCGGTTTCCCAGTTAACGGATGTAAGCCCAACAGACTGGTCTTTTCAAGCGTTGCAATCACTGGTTGAACGGTACGGCTGTATTGTGGGCTATCCGGACCGCACCTATCGGGGCAATCGGGCACTGACTCGCTACGAATTTGCGGCTGGTTTGAATGCGTGTCTCGATCGCGTGAATGAACTCATCGCGGCGGGTACGGCTGATCTGGTGAAAAAAGAAGACCTGGCAATCTTGCAGAAGTTGCAGGAATATTTTGCAGCCGAATTAGCGACCTTGCGCGGTCGCACGGATAGCTTAGAGGCTCGCACTGCCACCTTAGAAAAGCAGCAGTTCTCTACTACGACAAAGTTGGGCGGCGAGGTAGTCTTTGCCCTGGCAGGCGTGGCGGCAGGCAATACAGTCAACGGCAATGACGTTCAAAAGAATACGATTCTGGGCGATCGCATCCGGTTGGATTTAGACACGAGCTTTAACGGCGAAGACCTGCTGCGTGTGCGGTTGCAGGCAGGTAACATAGCGTCTTTTTCCTCTAATGCAACGTTTACGCCCGAAGGCGATTTGCGCCTTGCAGCCGATTCTGGCAACCGCGTTGAGATTGATGCCCTGTTGTATCAATTTAAGGTGGGCGAACGGACGACCGTGGTGCTGGAAGCGAATGCTGGCGCGATCGACGACTTTACCAACACCATTAACCCCTTTTTGGATGGTGATGGCGGTAGCGGTGCGCTCTCTCAATTTGGCACCCGTAACCCCATTTACTATCTGGTCAATGGTGCAGGTATTGGCATCACCCATCAGTTCAGCGACAACCTTGAGTTGAGTCTGGGCTATCTGGCGAACGAGCCAGAAAACCCAGCGGCTGGTAGCGGTCTGTTTAATGGGCCCTTTGGCGCGATCGCTCAACTCACGTTTACACCCTTTGACCCACTGACGATCGGGCTGACCTACATCCGTGCTTACAACAACAACTTTCAAGCAAATGGCAGTGTTGGCAGCAACAATGCTAATTTTCTCAACGAAAATCTTGTAGACGCTGCCTTTAATAGCGATTCGTTTGGGCTAGGAGCATCGTTCCAACTCAGCCCCAAAATTGTGATCAACGGCTCCGTCGGCTACACGAGCGCTAACGTGTTGAGCGGCACCAGAGGCAGCGTCGATATTTGGAATTGGGCAGTGGGTCTCGCCTTCCCAGATCTCTTCCGCAAAGGTAGCGTGGCAGGCATCATTGTCGGGATGGAGCCAAAAGTGACGCGAGCCAGCACTCAGCTCGACTTTTTAGAAGACAGGGATACGTCGTTGCACGTTGAAGCTTTTTATCAGTTCCAACTTACCGATAATATTGCCATTACACCCGGCATCATCTGGCTAACGGCACCTGACCATAACAGAGCTAACAGCGATATTGTCATCGGTGTCATTCGCACCACCTTTGTCTTTTAAGGGTTTAGCTAGAGAGCCTGGATCCCCGACCTCCTGGTAGATCCCCGACTTCTTTCTACTGTCCTGATAAAGGCTAAACCTGGTGATAGAAGTCGGGGATCTGAGACGATCGCTAAGAGTATAGATCCCCGACTTCTTTCTACTGTCCTGATAAAGGCTAAACCTAGTGATAGAAGTCGGGGATCTGGGGCGATCGCTAGCGCTTAATGACGAATTTCAACGTTAAGTACGTAGTGTCCAAGCTGCATTTTTGCTGCCCAAAGCTCATACTCAACGCGCAAAAATGTGGGCAGAGGGCTACCTTTTAGCGTCAAGCTACGGGTGAAATTTCGTAAGTAGAACTGCCCCGTGCGCTGATCAGCGGCATCATGCAACCAGTAACGGCTGGAGCCATAAATACCCTGTCGCCAGAGATGGCGATAGCTAAACTGCCCCTGCCCTTGCATGGTCAACGTGACCTGATACGGCGAAAACTCCAGCCATAGTAAACGGGGTGTCGTTACGGCTGGGAGTGTTGTCACGTCTTGATGACCGATAACAAAGTCGCGATCGCGCACGGCTGGCTCAGTCATCACTAGATGAAACTGCTCCTGATCTTTCTGGTAGAGCGTGCCAACTGTTTCAAGCCCCGACCAAATGGGCAGATCAGTGGCGGTAAACAGCAGGCAGACAGGTTTTTGATGATGAGTCTGCATGAATAAGTCGGCGTGAAAGAGGGTACGATCGCTACGCAATGCCGTTACAGTCTATCTGATCCCCATGCCGAACGTGATTTCCCTTAATGCTGCTGAGCCTCACCACGCGCTGACGATTGCGCCACCGCCCACTGGACTGGTGCTGAACGGACGAATTCGAGTACCGGGAGACAAATCCATTTCGCATCGGGCGCTCATGCTGGGTGCGCTGGCAGAAGGGGAAACAACGATCGCCGGACTGTTGCTAGGAGAAGATCCACACAGTACCGCCGCCTGCTTTCGCGCCATGGGAGCCAAAATTTCAGCGCTCAATACAGAACACGTCACAGTGCAAGGCATCGGCTTAGGACGCTTGCTAGAACCAGAGGATGTACTCAACGCAGGCAACTCTGGCACCACACTCCGGTTAATGCTGGGCATTCTGGCATCGCAGCCTGGATGCTTTTTTACCGTGACGGGCGACAGTTCACTACGATCGCGCCCCATGTCTCGCGTCGTGAAACCCTTACGGCAAATGGGAGCCGAGCTTTGGGGGAGAAAGAATACCGCTTTTGCGCCGCTAGCCGTTCAGGGAACAACCCTGCGACCACTCCACTACCATTCACCGATCGCCTCCGCCCAGGTCAAATCTTGCTTGCTGCTAGCCGGACTCATGACTGAAGGCGAAACAACCGTTACCGAGCCTGCTCTTTCACGCGATCACAGCGAACGTATGCTCAAAGCCTTTGGAGCCAATCTGACGGTCGATCCCGATACTCATAGCGTTACCGTTACTGGACCAACGACACTGACTGGGCAAGCCGTGATCGTACCAGGGGATATCAGCTCTGCCGCCTTCTGGCTGGTGGCTGGGGCGATCGTACCGGGTGCCGATCTGACGATCGAAAATGTGGGCGTTAACCCTACCCGGACTGGTGTACTGGAAGCCCTGACGCTCATGGGCGCAGACATTACCCAGGAAAAGCAGCGTCTGGTCGCTGGTGAACCCGTCGCCGATTTGCGGGTGCGCTATGCAGGCAATGGCGATCGCCCCCCGCTCCGCGCCTGTACGCTTGCTGGAGACCTCATCCCCCGCTTGATTGACGAAATCCCAGTGTTAGCCGTTGCCGCTACGTTTGCTGAAGGGACGACGGTGATTCAAGATGCTGCCGAACTGCGCGTTAAAGAAAGCGATCGCATTACGGTCATGGCGAATCAGCTTAACCAGATGGGCGCACGCATCACCGAACAGCCAGACGGCATGGAAATTGTCGGCGGCACACCCTTAACTGGAGCCACCGTCGATAGCTATACCGATCATCGGATTGCCATGAGTCTGGCGATCGCGGCTCTTGCCGCCACTGGCACAACCACCATTCATCGCGCTGAAGCGGTTGCAGTCTCGTATCCAGATTTTGTCGCGACGCTAGAGCAAATTTGTCTGACTTAAAGCCTGCTGTTAGACTTCTGTCTGCTCTTACAGTGACTCTGAGCCAAGCTGTAACAGATTGGCAACGGTACAGAGTTGTTCAAAGAGCGCGATCGTTGCAATAAGTTCTAACCGTTCGCTTTCTTCCAAACCAGTATCATCAAGCGCTTGCATGGTTTGGTGATGCAATGTTTGCCATTGTTTCTTCGCGACACCCCTACAGGCAGTACGGTTAGCGATCGCGATCGCGGCATACCGCAGGACAGCGCGTGTCGCATGGCTGATCCCCGCTGCGTCATAGTTGCCTTGCGCGATCGCCGCTAGAGTCTCTGGCTCGGCAGCTTGCTGCGACAGATGGTGCAGTAACACCCCGCGAATGTGATCACAGTGAGTTGCAGTCGCGACGACTAGCCCCACCAGTTCTTTCAACGCTCTCGGCAAATCACCATGAAGCACAAGAACCTGAAACTGCCCCCAAAGGTGCGCCAGTAAAACTGGTTGCGCTTTTAGCCGCTTAAAAACTTGCGGCACTCTACCCGTACCAAACGTCTGCTCAATTTGCCCAAACATTTGGTAGGACGAAGCATCGCTTGAGGAAGACTTTACCCGAAGTTGCATGAGTTAGCTCTTTTCGTTGTGAGGTGCTGGCAAGCAAAGTCACTCATTGCTTGTCAATTCACTTCCTCTTGAAGGAAGCAGCCAGCGCAGCAGGGGGCGTAACTGTGTGGCTTCAAAAATTTGAGTAGCAGGTTGAATGGGGCAACTAAACCTCGTCTAAGTTGAAACCCGTAGTTTTTCTTCTTCTGGGTCGAGGTGATTTTTTACCCATAAGCGGTCAGCGAGGACAAGGGGTTTGGCATTAATCTCCTGTTGAAATTGTTCCACCCGTTGTTGCAATTCGGCT
>JBGTJW010000197.1:0-1997 GCA_041744955.1 Stenomitos sp.
GTAACCGATCTGGTAAATACAATTGAATCAGATCGCTATGGCGATCGCCAGAAAATTTCAGGCAAGTCAAATCACTTAAGCCCACACGCTTCCGGTAAATCGGAGCTTCTGTTTCCTGCTCCAAAGCACTACCTATTAAAACCACAGGTTGCTTAGACCAGATTGGTGACAGCGCTGAAGCCACCTCAGATGGAGCGCAGTACAAAGAAAATAAACCTTGGCGACGAGCAATAGTTGTCCAAAGCAATTGTTCAGCAATCTCAAACTGTTGCCAAAAATTTCTCCAAGCATTCGGCAAACGAAGGTTATGGACCGGGGGCTTCTCTCCCCCAGCCTCTAGCCTTTCATAGAGACGGCGCAAAATGTCTTGTTCTGGCTGCGAAATCAAATAGCACTCATAGGGGTTAGCGGGATGCTGGAACACCGCTCGTGTTAGTTGCACTCGCGCCTCCCGGATTGCCTCTACTTTGTCAGGACAAGCCAGCATTAGTTCATCCCAGTCACTCGGTTGAATACTGACAGTCAGTTGCTGACGCGCCCAGTCTTCCAGATCGTCCACGCCATCAATTAAGGTGGGAATGCCCGTAGACAACTCCCCAGTTTGTTTTAATTGGGCTGATAACCAAGCTTCGGGGGAGGTGAGGAGCAAACCCTGGAAATCGGCATTAGGTAAAGCGTAGCCTGTGCGAATTGCCTTGTTCGTCTGTAGCCACTGTTGTAGTCGGGGAATTTCTACTGCTCTCAGGCGTTGCTGCACCTCCTCTGTCGCTACTAAAATAACTGAACCAGACCACATCAGGGCTGGTGCTAGATAACTCAGGCGATACCGCCCTTGATAGCCACAAGCAGCCCCCACTTGAATCAATGCACTACGCTCCAGCCGCAAGGCTCGTGCTACCAACCGCGCCATCGTCAAATGATGGGGCCAGGAAGGTTGATCCTGCGATCGCAGGAAGTTATGCAGTGAATAATGAACTTCTGCCTCAATCACACGCTTTCAGTTCTTATAAAGAGCAATTTTTATTGCCAACAGGCTCAAAATATCAGAATAACCACTCAATCCTCACACGACCAGTATGCCAACTTATACAGAAATTTCTAGTGAAGCCTTTAGGCATCCTCTGGATCGCCAAGCTGAGCAAACTTTACGCAGTTTACCTGGCTTCGATCTAGTTGCCCGTAAATTCGTAGAATTTGTCTATGAGCGCCCTCAGTTAGTCTATCTTATGGGCAATAGCATTCAAGTGGGACCGCGCCAATATTCCACGATCTACCAAATATTTCGGGATTGTGTGCGGGATTTGGATATTTCCCCAGAACCAACTTTGTTTGTCTCCCAAGCACCGTTAGTTAATGCTTATGCCCTCGGTCAAGAGCATCCTTATGTAGTGTTAAACACTGGGGTTTTGGACTTACTGAATGCAGATGAAATTCGGACGGTACTGGCTCATGAGTTAGGGCATCTTAAATGCGGTCATACGCTTTTGATTCAAATGGCGATTTGGGCTATCACCACCGCGTCTTTCATTGGTGAAAGAACATTTGGCTTAGGCAATCTCCTCGGTACTGGATTAATTTATGCCTTTTATGAATGGCAACGCAAAGCAGAATTGTCAGCAGATAGAGCAGCGCTTTTAGTGATGGATGAGCTTAATCCAGTAATGCATACAATGATGAAACTTGCTGGCGGCAGTGGCAGGTATGGTAATGAATGCAATTTAGAGGAGTTTATTCGTCAATCAGAACGTTATCAAAATTTAGATCGAGATAGTCTCAATCAAGTGTATAAATTCTTACTTTATAACAATTTTTCTCAAGGTGTGTTTTTGACTCATCCTTTTGCAGTTGAACGTTTGAGTTACTTGCGAGAATGGGCAGTATCTGAAGAATATCGTCAGATTCGCCAAGGTAATTATCAGCGATCGCCTGCGTCCGAGGGAGCAGTTAATGTTGAGTCGCAACCTACCCAGTCAAGTCAGGTAGAAACTTTGCGTCGC
>JBGTJW010000198.1:0-2536 GCA_041744955.1 Stenomitos sp.
ACATCACCGCGATCGACACCCGAAAAATCTTTCTCGTTATCCTTCACATCAATAAAATTCACCTTCATATCCCGCAAGCGCTGATTCACTGACGGATTGTGAATAATTTCATTGGTAATCCAGATCTGCTCAGTCGGAAAATGCTGCCGCGTTTCGTACGCCATGGCGACTGCCCGCTCTACACCCCAGCAAAAGCCAAACGCCTCTGCCAACCGAATCGTCACATCACCCCGCTGAACGGTGAAATTATTGCTGCGAATGTGCTGCACCAGATCACTCTGATACTCAGACTGCATCTGGTCTGACACATCCGCCTCGTGCCCAAACCCCTTCCGGTGATAATTATCTGAACTGTTCAGCGATCGCTTAAAGGCTCTCGTATCCATACTTTTCCTCGGTTGCAACCGCGTCCGGCGTTTGACTTTACCTCATCATAAGCGCTGGAGCGATCGTTAGAAAACTACCATGGCAGTCTCTCCCCATTGGTTTGTAGACTTTTTGCCAGCTTTGTGCTGCTTCTTCAGAAAGATTCGGCTATAATATTTTTCAACAGAATCCAAGTTGGTTTGGCGCGTAGCCAAAGTTCTTTGGTCAACCGCTCCAGTTTGGGATGCCCCCTCAAATTTGGTTGGAGACAAGCGTGACTATTTACGTTGGAAACCTATCTTTTCAAGCGACCGAAGAAGACTTGCAGGAAGTCTTTGCAGAATATGGTGAAGTCGGTCGCATTAGCCTACCTACCGATCGTGAGACGGGTAGAAAGCGAGGGTTTGCTTTCGTCGAAATGAAGGACGAAGCGAAGGAAGATCTGGCGATTTCTGAGCTAGATGGTGCTGAATGGCTGGGACGCGAACTTAAGGTGAACAAAGCCAAGCCGCGTGAAAGTGCCCGTCCTGCTGGCGGCGGTCGAAACTTTTCTAACAGTTCCACTAACTAGTTTCGTTGTAGTTCGTAAGCCTTGCCCTCCGATTTTCTTAAAGAACTTGGAGGTCGGTAACGTGTGACTATTCAGTTGTCGTGCGTCGTGTTCATGACTTGCACTGCAAGCGACGATCGCCGAACTACGATCGCGCCTGAGCAAATTTCCGCACTTGATATTCCCCCGTCTCAATAATTTTGTGCGAACCGTCGCCCATTGCCTGCGCGAATCGCTTTTCTGTTTCTGCTAAATTCTCCGCAGGAACCGCTTTCCAGGCTTCGCGAGTTGCCCAACGAATAATCAGTACAACAATGTCTGTATGGGTCGGGTCGATCCAGACTTCTTTACTAAGGTAGCCTGGATGCCGAGACAACTGTTTTGTCCAAATCTCGTCGTCTTTTTGAATATATTCTTCGCGCAAGGCTGGGTCAACCTGGATTTTTAACCACTCAATAACCATAGACGCAACGTGTGATGATGGAGAAAGCGTACTCTAGCGCTTCATGCCAGTCAATGCAACTGGAAATGGTATCAATTACTGCTGAGTGCCTTGTCTCAGGGATGATGCACCGCCTAATACACTCATTGGTTAATTTTCCTACTGACGATTAATTAGGAACGCGGATTGAATAAGGTGCAATTCTTTCTGTAGTAGTAGGGACGTTCCATGGAACGTCCCTACAGAAGGGAGATGCTTTATTTGATTAATCCACGAGCCTTAGGACTAATCTACTGACTTTGACATACTGATGCCGTACCGTTGCAGCGAATGAATGCGGTTAACCGCCCACTCAGCCATACAGAAACAACAGCAAATTTGACAGAATAAAGCTATACGTTGGGTCGGCGCTGGGAACGCATAACGGCAGTCGTATGGTGTCGTACGATCGCTCTTTCTAGCCTTACTCTCCAGCGTTGGTGATTGAGACAGTCATTGCGCCGCTCACAACGCGATCGTTCAACGTCATTATAGGAAAACCGCATGGATAACAATAATTGGCTCTCACAACTGTTGATGCTGGGTGTCGGTACAACCTCACTGGTTGCAGACAAAGTAAAAGAAGTCAGCGAACAGCTTGTGAAGGACGGCAAGCTCGATCCAGAGCAGGCGAAAGACGTTGTCGATGACCTCATGCAAACGTTGAAGTCAGAGCAGGGTAACTTTGAAACGGTTGTGCAGCGGCAGATTCGCAACATCATGCAAGATGTGGGCGTGCCCCGCCAGTCAGAAGTGGACGAACTGCGGGGTCGCATCGATCGCCTGGAACGTCAGCTTCGAGACCTGGAAAATAAGCTTTGGCGTAAACCTTAGGGGTTAATGCTTGCTTCTGGCTGCTGAGAGAGCCTTACTGTTACAGCCTTTGTGCGTCAACTAACCGCCAGCAAGATCGATCTATCCTAAAAGCTCTTTTGCCATGAACCAACGAGCGTTGCTGCTAGTCAATCGTCATGCCCGTCGTAGACAGACAAATCTGGTGCCTTGATGGTGTCGTGTGGTTAAGGATAGAAGGCAAGTTGCGGTAAGCCCAGGGTTTCGTCCCAGCCCATCATGATGTTGACGCATTGGATTGCTTGCCCCGCCTGTCCTTTCATTAAGTTGTCGATCGCAGACATCAC
>JBGTJW010000199.1:0-25225 GCA_041744955.1 Stenomitos sp.
CGGAAACGCTGCTTGCCATAGTGGGTGTGTCCATATTTGACAATTTGCGAGGAGTCACACTGGGGACAATGCATAGGACATTCTGGTTAACAGCCTGCACATCTAGTTTACAGGATTATCATTACTATGCGGCACTACCCACATTTTTATCCTGTCTTTAGTATCCAGTGTTAGAAGTAAGCAAAATGACAGAAAATAC
Source organism: Stenomitos sp. (assembly GCA_041744955.1). Taxonomy (GTDB): domain Bacteria; phylum Cyanobacteriota; class Cyanobacteriia; order Leptolyngbyales; family Leptolyngbyaceae; genus Stenomitos. The sequence continues at coordinate 200 of JBGTJW010000199.1, forward strand.
TGCCTTTACGCCAGATAAAAGCTATTAGCAAAAGTTTTTTTGAAAGGCTTCTTCTAAAGCTATAGAGTCTCGGCAGTGCTCTAAAGGTAATGATGCCTGTAATGAAGACTGCACAGACGTTGTAGGCATACAGCTAGCAGTTTTACGTCTTAAGTCTAGGGGCTAGTTTCGAGTCGAAAGTGCGCCAGTCTGAGCCATTGTCAGTGTTCTCGCTTCCATGTTGCGAGGGAACTTCAACCCCTTGCGGAAAGTGATGAGCCATAGATTTAAGGCTGGCAGGGGCTTTCAGCCATCATTACATCTTTAGGACTACCAGAGTGTTATCTCTTCTAGCTCAAAAGTATTCTGGTTCAATAAAGGTTCGTATTCTTAAGATTTTCCTAACCATGCGTTAAACAAAGCTTTAAGAAATACTATCGCTTTCGTAGGCAGTATCGTTATATAACACGTTTATCGGTTTGAGATGATTTGTTACAGCAGATATAATCTGACGAAATCTAGTTGACTTACCTAACAACGACTATGAATATTAAACAAGATTCACTGGCTAATCAGGTTCGGACTGCTTACGATCAACTTGAACCAGGTGAAGCTGATACTTGGAACCCACTTTTTTCTGAGTTTGAAATTGCCTATCGTTTAAGTCTTTTTTACTGGCTGACGCAAGCCTTACTGTTAAGCCCGCTTTCCTTAGAGTCGCTCAGTGTGCTGGATTTGGGCTGTGGCAATGGGCGCAGCACTCGGATGTATATTGATTTAGGGCTACGACCAGAGCAATTGATGGGCGTAGACGTTAGAGTTGGCACGATTGATCTTGCTAGAAAGCTCAATCCTGCAATCCGCTTTGAGACGTATGAAGGCGATCCAACTGTCTTTGCTAATCAGGGCTTTAATTGGCTTTCTATGGCAGGCGTGCTGTCAACAATTGAAAGTATGGAAAAGCATCAACAGTTAGCACAACAGATCTATCAAACGCTTCCACCAGGAGGCTTTTTGTTCTATTTTGACCTTTATCAAAGCTTAAAGCTGGTAGGGGGCAAGCGCATTCGTCCGCTTGAAGTCTTTTCTAACTTCAAAAAAGTTTGGGCTAGCCCAGTCAGAAGCTATCAATTTGTGCCCTCTGGGTTTAAGGGACGGGATTTTATTGAGGCACGGCAGAAGGGGGTCGTTAAGCAGGAGTTTCGCCTTTCTGTGCTAAACCGTCTTAAGCGAACCATCTTGCCGACCCATGAAGTCATTTTGTTTCAACGCTAGGAACGCTCTTGTAGACTGAATCCTCATAACCAAACCGAGACTATGCCTGCACAGGAAGGTAGACATTTTTGTGTGACTGAAAGTTTCATGTAACTAAAAATCCTCAAGCAACCATTCGGAGGCACGTTCCCCTAGTTCGAGGGGAATGCTGACTGCCTTGCCCAGCCGTGGACGATCGCGCGTCTGCTGAATCAACGTGTGTACTTGCTCCACGCTGCCCCACGCTTGCAGGTGGCTTGCGACTTCATCTAAATGTTCTACATACTCAGTTTCAGTCAAGGGAAAAGAGATCTGCTCCAGATACTTCCACATGATCAAAAAAAAGATCTTGCCTTGAGTGCGCCGCAATTGAACGTCATACGATCGTCCCCACTTATCGAGCAAGATCTGACGTAAGTCATTTCCAGTCATGGTGCTACTACTAAGTACTTGAATATGAGGAACTGCTTTGTGTGCCCCTAGCAGTTGCCGTCCCCGTTCTAAGGGAGACTGAGGGGAAATCTTTAATTGTGTCTGTTTACCGATCGCACGGGGTCATTGCATGCCACTATTTTTCTTCAGTTTGCAGGCAACCTTACACATTGCCAATCATGTAAAGGAGTCTCCAGCGCTTCGTTAACATTTTGTATAAAACTGGCAGCCCCCTACTTAGCTATGATGCTAGCGTCAAGAAATGTAATAATCTTAGTAACTTCCTCAGAAAAGCGAAAAGCCTCTCTGTGAGAGGATTATTGCAGTGTTTGGCGAGCGCATGACTGCAAAAGGGGCAGACATCTGAATCCATCGCAGCGTGGAGTGAAGCGGATGGCAACTCTACTAAACGCTCGCCTAGCAATTGTCACAGCCCTCCCTTAACAGAACTATACGTAGTCATGACACAAATTTCTGGATCTTCGGATGTGCCCGATCTTGGGCGTCGTCAGTTCATGAACCTTTTGACATTTGGTGCGGTGACAGGCACAGCGTTGGGTGCCCTTTATCCAGTCGTAAAATACTTTATCCCTCCGTCCAGCGGTGCTGCTGGTGGTGGTGCTACTGCTAAAGATGCACTCGGTAACGATATTTTAGTGAGCGATTTTGTTGCCAGTCATGCGGCTGGAGATCACGTCCTTTCTCAGGGGCTGAAGGGTGATCCAACCTACATTGTGATCAAAGAAGATAAAGCGCTGGCTGACTTTGGCATCAATGCAGTCTGCACGCATCTGGGCTGTGTAGTGCCCTGGAATGCGGCTGAGAACAAGTTTAAGTGCCCTTGTCACGGCTCTCAGTACGACAGCAATGGCAAGGTGGTTCGTGGTCCAGCACCGTTGTCGCTAGCGTTGGCACATGCGGCTGTTGTTGACAACAAAGTGAGTTTTACTCCCTGGACTGAGACTGATTTTCGGACTGGTGAAGACCCTTGGTGGGCTTAAATCTCGATCGTTTGCTGACTGTCCTTTGCTCATGACACGTTCGTTACCAATGAAAAAAAATCCATTAGAGAGATTGAGACCTACTGCTGAGCGTTGTCAGTCTGCTACGCTGACATTGCTGGCGATCGCAGTGTTTTTGACAGGTGGTTTGGTGTTGCCCCAAACTGCGTCTGCATACCCAATTTTTGCCCAACAGGCGTATGAGAATCCGCGTGAAGCTACCGGGCGTATTGTCTGTGCAAACTGCCACTTGGCAGCAAAACCGACTGAAGTAGAAGTGCCCCAGTCTGTACTGCCCGACTCTGTGTTTGAAGCCGTTGTCAAAATTCCCTATGACGCTACGACACAGCAGGTTGTTGGCGGTGGCGACAAGGGTCCGCTAAACGTGGGCGCAGTGCTGATGCTGCCCGAAGGCTTCAAAATTGCACCGGAAGATCGCATTCCGGCAGAGATGAAGGAAAAGGTGCAAGACCTCTACTTTCAGCCTTACAGCGAAGGCAAAGAGAATATTGTTGTGATTGGTCCACTGCCCGGTGAGCAGTACCAGGAAATCGTCTTCCCCATTCTGGCTCCCGATCCTAAGACGGATAAATCACTCCGCTTTGGGAAATACGCCGTTCATGTCGGCGGCAATCGTGGTCGTGGACAAATTTACCCCAATGGTGAAAAGAGCAACAATGCTGTTTACAATGCGTCTGAAGCTGGCACGATCGCCCAAGTGACTAAGCCAGAAGATGGTGGCTATGAGGTCACGATTCAAATGGCGGATGGCAAGACGATCGTTGACACAATTCCTGCGGGACCTGACCTCATTGTTTCGGAAGGGCAAGAGGTGAAAGCAGGCGATGCTCTGACCATTAACCCCAATGTGGGCGGCTTTGGTCAGGCAGACACAGAAATCGTGCTGCAAAACCCCGATCGTGTGAAGGGTCTGCTCGCATTCTTCGGTATCGTTGTACTGTCTCAAATCATGCTAGTGCTGAAGAAAAAGCAAGTGGAGCGCGTGCAGGAAGCCGAGATGAACTTCTAACGCTGCACTAAAATTTCATACCTGATAGGGACGGGCGATCGCCTGTCCCTTTTTTGTGGCTCGTATTTTTTTTACGATCGCAACGTCCCAAAATCACGTGCTCAAGTGCGTTAATAGCTCCTCGATCGCGCTTGCTGCTTGGAATTGCTCCCAGGTCGTGGGAATAAAGGTGATGCGACGAAGGCGTTGACTAACGATCGGTTGCGCTAATTTTTCTAACGGCGATAGCTCTAGTTTGCTGTAGCGCTGCTCACTCTTGTCATCTCTAGGCTGATCAGGAAACAGTTCCCAGCGATAAACCTCGCAGCTTTGGCGCACTGAGGCATAGTAATTCACACTGTATGCTTCAGTGCCAAACACTTTGGTCTGGTAAAACGCTAACCATACAGGCGACCAATAGCCTTGCTGCTTCAGCTTTTCTGACTGTGCCACTGGGATGCGATACCAATGCTGCTCACGGGCGATCGCTAAATCCACCTGATTATTTATGACTGCAATTAGCACTTCACCACGACGAGCCATTCGCTAGGATGAGGGGATACAAGGACGTTAACAGAATTTGGTCAGCCCAATTTTGGCATGATGAAGGCAGGCAGGTCTTAAACCTTGCTACCAGACCTTGATCCGCTATTCCTGAGAGTACGTTAATATTAGTTAACATCGAAGAATAGTGCAAAACTCCGCACCCCTATAAAAGGAGGACAAATCCCGGTGAATAAGCGGTGGAGAAATGTTGGACTGTATACGCTGCTCGCGATCGTCGTCGTCTCTTTGGCGACTGCGTTCTTCGACAAGCAGCCCCCTAACAGAGAAACCTGGCGCTACAGCCAGTTTATTGAAAAGGTGCAAACGGGCAAGATCGAAAAAGTTCGGATTAGCGCCGATCGCAGTATTGCGGTGGTTCAGGATGGCAACAATCGTATCGTCGTCAATTTGCCCAATGATCCTGAACTGATCAACATTCTGACTTCAAACAAGGTTGATATTTCTGTCTTACCGCAGAACGATGATGGGTTTTGGCTCAAAGCGTTGAGTAGCCTGTTCTTCCCAGTCTTGTTGCTAGTGGGTCTGTTCTTCTTGCTGCGCCGTGCCCAGAGTGGTCCTGGCAATCAAGCCATGAACTTTGGCAAGTCAAAAGCCAGAGTGCAGATGGAGCCACAAACACAGGTGACGTTTGGTGACGTTGCAGGGATTGATCAGGCAAAGCTGGAACTCAGCGAAGTGGTGGACTTTTTGAAGAACGCCGATCGCTTTACGGCAGTGGGTGCCAAGATTCCTAAAGGCGTGCTGCTAGTCGGTCCTCCAGGGACAGGCAAAACCCTTCTAGCGCGTGCGGTTGCGGGTGAAGCAGGCGTACCGTTCTTCTCCATCTCTGGCTCTGAGTTTGTTGAAATGTTTGTGGGTGTGGGTGCGTCTCGCGTCCGCGACCTGTTTGAACAAGCGAAGACCAATGCTCCCTGTATCGTCTTTATTGATGAAATTGATGCAGTGGGTCGCCAACGAGGTGCTGGACTGGGTGGCGGTAACGATGAGCGGGAACAAACGCTCAACCAGTTACTGACTGAGATGGATGGTTTTGAAGGCAACACTGGCATCATCATCATTGCGGCAACCAACCGTCCTGATGTGCTGGACTCTGCACTGCTCCGTCCCGGTCGCTTTGACCGTCAGGTTGTGGTCGATCGTCCCGATTATGCTGGTCGTCTGGAGATTCTCAACGTTCACGCACGTGGCAAAACGCTGTCGAAAGATGTGGATCTAGAGAAAATCGCACGTCGGACTCCTGGCTTTACTGGGGCTGACTTGTCGAACTTGTTGAATGAAGCAGCAATTCTGGCAGCCCGTCGCAACTTGACCGAAATTTCAATGGATGAAGTCAACGATGCGATCGATCGTGTCCTTGCGGGTCCAGAGAAGAAAGATCGGGTCATGAGCGAAAAGCGTAAAGAGTTGGTGGCATACCATGAAGCGGGTCATGCGTTGGTTGGCGCACTGATGCCTGACTACGACCCGGTGCAAAAAATCAGCATCATCCCACGCGGTCGTGCGGGTGGTCTTACCTGGTTCACGCCTAGCGAAGACCGGATGGATTCGGGGCTTTACTCGCGTTCCTACCTGCAAAACCAGATGGCGGTTGCCCTCGGTGGTCGCATTGCTGAAGAGATTATCTACGGCGAAGAAGAAGTAACCACAGGTGCCTCGAATGACCTCCAGCAGGTTGCTCGGGTGGCTCGTCAGATGGTCACGCGGTTTGGGATGAGCGATCGCCTGGGTCCTGTAGCGCTGGGTCGTCAGCAGGGCAATATGTTCTTGGGACGCGACATTGCTGCTGAACGGGACTTCTCAGAAGAGACGGCAGCCGCGATCGATGATGAAGTACGTAACCTGGTCGAGCAGGCATACCGTCGTTGTAAAGCGGTTTTGGTTGGCAATCGCCATGTGCTGGATCAGTTAGCAGCCATGCTGATTGAGAAAGAAACAGTGGATTCTGATGAACTTCAGGAACTGCTTGCTAACAGTGATGTAAAAATGGCGTCGATCGCCTAACTGTTACTGAGTCTCTACACGCTTAATCAACGGGTTTAGGGTGGTTCTAGTTCGCTAGAGCCACCTTAATTTTGTGTATTTGCCTCTAAGACATCTGCTCAGATATTAGGACAAGTACCGTTCAGTGCGTTCTAAAAAAGCGTCAGACCTTCAAATTACGGCAAGACCTCTTTACAAGCCGCTCTTTGGTGTTTGTGCCAGTGGTGATGGCAGCCCATCAATGCTGCTACTGTTTTTCTGCTGCTGATAGTCTTTCAGACCGTCTTCGCCTTTCTTTTCTGCCCATTTCACTAACGACTGCCGCTGTGCGATCGGTTCATATAACGGTACACCCATGCCGCAAGACGTTTGAACGCGATCGATATCGGCAACGATCAGTTGACGAATGCCCGGAAGAGGCGAAAACATGGCATAAAGAGGCTCCCAATCAGGGGCATCCGGTAACACAGTACGCCCTTTGCCATAGAGCCGCAGAATGACTGGCGGTTCCTGGAACGCACAGAACATCAGCGTAAGGCGCTCATTCTCTTGTAAATGTGCCGATGTCTCGTTGCCACTGCCAGTCAGATCAAGATAGGCAACCTGATTAGGCGAGAGAATCCGAAAGCTATCTAAACCTTTGGGAGAAAGATTGATGTGCCCATCCGCCGCAAGGGGCGCAGTCGCCACAAAAAACATCTGCTGTGCGGCAATGAAGCGCTAAAGATCCTCAGTGATTGAAGCAAAGACTTTAGCCATGAATACCCACTAGCTATGAATACAGCAAGCCCAAGCGTGACAGGCTAATGGTAGCCTTTTTAGGCATAGTATCGCTCAAGCAGCCAGGGTGCAGAGGTTCGATCGTTGGTACATCTAGAACATTACTTTTTTATAAATAGCAGCCAGAGAGATTTGAAAAGGGATTGAAGCAAAGCTCAGAGCTGTGTCAATATCCTCATACTCTGCTAAAAGCCATTTGTTATCGGTCGTCTTAAGACAATGCTCAACGTGGATTTTATTTTGGTCAATTAAGAGATATTCTCGGAAGCTGAATAGCGTTCTGTAGAACTCAAATTTTTCACCACGGTCATAATTTTTGGTTGAGTCAGACAACACTTCGACGATCGCTACTGGATTCGTGATGGTATCTTTGCGACCCTCAGCAAACGCTAATTCGCCTGCAACAATCATGATATCTGGATAGGTGTAAAGACTTTTTCGAGGAATCCAGAGACGCAAATCGCTTGCGAACACCTCATAGGATTGATCAGCGAAGGCTACGTTGAGAGCGGAAAACAGATTAACGACGAGACGGTTATGGTTAGGAGTACCGCCAGCCAGCGGAAAAATTTGACCATCGTAATATTCGCTTCTGAACTCAGCTTGTTCTTCGAGTTCCAGATACGCTTCTGGTGAATAGTAATGTTGGTCTTTTGCTTGCATTATAGTTGTGTAATGACGTTATGCTCAGTGTAACGCCGCGAGTTATGTTGCGAAATTAAGGATCGTAGATTTGGCATGAGAAGCCAATAGATATAAATAAATGACTACTTTTAAGTAAACGGCTTGGATTGTGATTGATCGAACATGGAAACATCTTGTATGGGATATGAAGAAGAAACAGTCCGAGCAAAATTGATCATCAGTGATTTTGATTGTGCCCCAGAGAAGATTACTGAAATTTTAGGTGTCTCCCCTCATGAAATTTGGTTAAAGGGAGACAAAAGAACTCCACGGTCTAGCCTTCTCTACGAATCCAATGGGTGGTTAATTGCTACCCCTCTATCTTCGATTCAGGAAAGTAACCTTGAAAAACAGATTGACCTACTAATGGCGATCATTGAACCCGCTGTCGATATGTTCAAAAATTTGCCAGAGAACATAGAGATTGATGTTAGTTGTCCATTTTATGTCAACGATCCTAAAAGTATAGTGCTGGGGGTTTCAAGTAAAGCAATTCAAACTATGGCAAGAATAAATGCATTTCTAGATATAGATTTAATGTGACTTTAAAAAGGCAGAGGCGATCGCCCATAAAAGCAATCGCCCCTCTTTGTAACTTTTTGGGTTTGGAATGCTGACATCCCAAACCCGATGCTTGAATTAGTAGTCGTAGTCGCCGCCGCCCATGCCGCCGCCGCCACCAGCAGGAGCGCCATCTTTGGGTTCAGGCTTGTCAACGACAATACATTCGGTGGTCAACACCATGCCTGCGATCGAAGCAGCGTTTTGCAACGCTGAACGAGTCACTTTAGCAGGGTCAACGATGCCAGCTTCAAAAAGGTCAACAAATTCATTTGTCGCGGCGTTGTAGCCAACGTTGAATTCTTTCTCTTTGACACGTTCAGCAATGACCGCGCCGTTTTGACCCGCGTTTTCAGCAATCCGCTTCAGGGGAGCAGCCAACGCACGAGCGACGATCGACGCGCCAATGAGTTCTTCGCCTTTGAGGTTAGCGTTTGCCCAGGTTTCCAACTCAGGCGACAAATGCGCCAGCGTAGTACCACCACCGGGAACGATACCTTCTTCAACAGCCGCTTTGGTTGCGTTGATCGCATCTTCCAGACGCAGTTTGCGATCCTTCATTTCGGTTTCGGTTGCTGCACCAACTTTGATGACAGCAACGCCACCAGCTAGCTTCGCCAAACGCTCTTGCAGTTTTTCCTTGTCATAGGAGGATTCAGTTTCCTCAATTTGACGACGGATTTGCTCTACGCGAGTCTTGACCGCTTTCTCATTGCCTTCAGCGACGATCGTGGTGGTGTCTTTGGTGAGGGTGATGCGACGAGCCTTGCCCAACGATTCGAGCTTAGTGGTATCGAGCTTCAGACCCGCATCTTCAGTGATCATCTGACCACCTGTGAGAACCGCGATGTCTTCCAACATAGCTTTCCGACGATCGCCAAAGCCAGGAGCCTTGACAGCAGCAACGTTCAGCACGCCACGCAAGCGGTTGACCACTAGGGTTGCCAGCGCTTCTTTCTCAATGTCTTCAGCAATGATGACCAGAGGACGACCAGAGCGAGCCACTTGCTCCAGAATGGGCACCAGGTCTTGTACCAGGGTGATTTTCTTGTCGGTGATCAGGATGAAAGGCTCATCCAGAACAGCTTCCATGCGCTCGGTGTCGGTCGCGAAGTAAGGGGAGATGTAGCCTTTGTCGAAGCGCATCCCTTCGGTGATTTCCAGTTCAGTCGTCATCGACTTGCCTTCTTCAAGGGAAATCACACCCTCTTTGCCCACTTTGTCCATCGCGTTGGCAATCATCTGACCGACTTCATCGTCGTTACCAGCCGAGATTGAACCAACCTGCGCGATCGACTTAGAATCTTCCACAGGGCGGGCGTGTTCTGCAATCTTATCGACCAAGAAAGTGGTTGCTTTGTCGATGCCGCGCTTGAGCGAGATCGCATTTGCACCGGCTGCCACGTTCCGCAGACCTTCTTTAACGATCGCGTGTGCCAACACAGTTGCTGTTGTGGTGCCATCACCCGCTGCATCGTTGGTCTTGGAAGCAGCCTGACGAATCAGCGCTACACCTGTGTTTTCAACGTTGTCTTCGAGTTCGATTTCTTTGGCGATCGTGACACCATCGTTGACAATCTGAGGAGCGCCAAACTTCTTCTCCAGTACGACGTTCCGACCTTTAGGACCGAGGGTGACAGCCACTGCCTCAGCCAGAATATCCATGCCCCTTTCGAGAGCACGACGAGCATTTTCGTTGTAAATGATGCGCTTAGCCATAAGTTCCAGTAGTTGTAAGTGTTGAGTGATGAGTTTCGAGTTGAATTGCTTATTAGCGTTGGATCTCAAGCTTCAAGTTTTGGTTAGCACGGTCATGGCATAACTCAAAACTCTCTAGCAAAGCGGCGCAAAGCGCTACTGAGAACCCTTAACTCCTAAGAGACGATCGCCAGAATGTCTTTTTCAGACAACAGGACGTATTCTTCAGTACCGAGCTTGATATCGGTGCCTGCATACTTGGAATAAAGTACCTTGTCGCCAATTTTCACTTCTGGCTCTTGGCGCGCACCATCGTCACTGCGCTTACCAGGACCAACAGCAACGATTTCGCCAATCTGAGGCTTTTCTTTCGCAGCATCAGGCAGAAGAATTCCACCAGCGGTCTTCTCCTCAGAGGCGCTTACTTTCACAAAAACACGATCACCCAGCGGCTTTACAGTAGAGACGCTCAGAGTTACGGCTGCCATACAAAATTCTCCCAAACTAGCAGGTTAAGCTGAACAATAAAATTCAGTTGCGTTAGCACTTAGGGAGGAGTTAGCACTCTCACCCCCTGAGTGCTAATCTACCGAAGGTTAGAGACAATTGCAACTTTTTTATCTGTACGGGTATCCGAACTGCGTGAAACGCCTTGCGTCTGCTTCTACCGGAGAACGCCTAAAAACAATGGAGAGAGGCGATCTACAAGGACAACCTCTCTCAGAGCGAATCGGTCTGCCGCACAAAATTTTAATCGTCCTTCTTACCCTTCCTTTTACCGTTGCCTTCATCGTGAGTGTCGCCATCGTTAGACAATTGGGTTGCATCAGCCCATTCAGAGTGAGGCACCTGAGGCGATGAACTCACTTAAGCTGGCACTGGCATTGGACTACTTTTTAGCAATACTTAAAGATACTTGAAGGTAATAAGCAGGAAATTGGCTACAGATGACAGGCGATCGCTAAACCATCCTGTGCGGAGAAAGCGCTTATCTTGCCTGAAAAAGGCAGGAAGTTACTACTTGCCTCATTCTGGGCAAACTGAGCGGAACCTGCCTGACAGTATGGCTAGATCCATCGGTTATTTTCCAAATAATCTAAATAAATAGATCGGGGTTCCTAAATTGTTTTGTCACACGGTGCCAAATGAGTTCTACCATCATCTCTCGCCACCAATGCTTGTAGAGGGATGTTTACAAACGCTACACCTGGAGGCAACGCTTCAGGAGTTGCAGCGCTACAGCTTTTACATTGAGTTGGACTGCTCAGGCATGGAACTGGCTCAGATGTTTGAGCAGCATCCCTTATTACCAGGAGCGGTGCTGGTGGAGCAGGGGCAGTTTAAGGGCATGATTTCCCGTCATCGACTGCTAGAGTACTTGATTCGTCCTAGCGGCATTGAGCTTTTTCTCAAGAAACCGCTTCGAGTCTTGTACAGCTATGCTCGTAGCGATTTGTTACTACTGTCAGGGACAACCCCGATCGTAGTGGCAGCACAGCAGGCATTGCGACGATCGCCAGAGCTGCAGGGCGAACCGATCGTCGTTCAGGCAGATCCTCAAACGTATTACTTGCTGGATATTCACACGCTCAATATTGCCTACTGGCAGATCCGTGGCATCGAGACGCAGGTACGGTACGAGCGCACCCAAGCGCAAATGATTCAAAGTGACAAGATGGCAAGTCTGGGGAGACTGGTCGATGGCATTGCTCATGAGATTCTTGACCCGGTGAGCTTTATTTGGGGCAATCTCAGCCACGTTTCCGCCTACAGCGACAGCCTTTTACAACTGCTGGCGGCTTACGAAACAAATCTGGGACAGTTGCCTGCCGCACTGGTGCAGTTGCGAGACGATCTGGAGCTTGACTACCTCCGACAGGATTTGCCACAGACGATCGCCAGCATTCGTACAGGTGCAGAGCGCTTATCCAAGTTAGCAAGCAGCTTGCAAAACTTTTGCCATATTGATGAGGTTTACCCCAAGCCTGCGAACCTGCATGAACTACTGGATAGCATTTTGCTGCTGCTTAAAAGCCGCCTCACCAGCGATATTCAAGTCGTCAAGCACTATGGTCATTTGCCACCCGTCGTCTGCTTTGCCGGACAGCTTCACCAGGTTTTCATGAATATCCTGAGTAATGCGGTAGATGCACTGATTGACCAGGCAGTGAGCCAGCAGCTAGAGCAAGACTTGAGAACGAGTCATCAGAGCCTCATCCTGCCGCCTGCTGCCGTGAAGCCGACGATCACCATCACGACCGAAATTCGATCGCAGGCGATCGCCGATGCTCCCACATTGCGCTGGGTTGCCATCTGCATTGCGGATAATGGTCCTGGCATCGCGGCTGCGGATCAAGCGCGTATTTTGGAGTCGTTTTCGGTGAAGAAGCGGGCAGAGAAGGAAACGAGTCTGGCTGTGAGTTACCAAATTATTACAGCCAAGCATGGCGGGAAGTTTAAGCTGCGATCGTGCCCAGCGGTTGACAGAACGGATACTCACGCTTCAGACGCTTTAACGGACCAACCTTTAGCCACTGGAACGGAATTTGAGCTGTTGCTGCCCCTGGTTTAATTCACAGAAACAGAAACTGTAGCCTAAGATACTTTTTATTGTCTTCATGTCTGATCTGGATTTCTAGGGAATAATACAGATAGATCCAAACGCACTTAAAGCGGAGGCTGACAATGCAAGAACTTCAAGGCACGGTTCCGGTTTTCAAAACATCCCAGGAGATCGATCGGGCGGTGCGTCGTTATCAAGCAAGCGATTTGCAAGGCGTTGAGTTGTTTCGTCAGTGGTTAGCCATTCGCAATGCCTCGTTAGAGCAAGAAGGTGCTGAACTGGCAGGCGATCGTGTTCCAGGTGACGCAAGCTACTAAAAAACAAGCCGTAAATAACCCGTAAATTTGACTCTCTGTAAGGGCAAGATCCTGCGGCGTGGCTACGCTAACGCAGCGCCATGCCTATGACATGACAAAACTGACTTCATTCACTATTAGCACTTACACGTAAGGTGTTTAGATCCCCGACTTCTGGCTGAAACTCAGCTACAAAGCTTAGTCCCATCGTAGAAGTCGGGGATCTTTGCGTCAGTCCTAACTGTGTTCCTAAGCGTCAGACGCTTGGCGGAATGGCAACGAAATGGTGAAACGAGCGCCCTGATTGGGACTGGATTCTAACGTGACTGTGCCGCCGTGTAATTCTGCCAGTTTGCGCGTAATGACGAGTCCTAAACCACTTCCCTGGTGTTGTCGAGCCAGGGAACTATCAATTTGGGAAAAGGGCAAAAAGAGTTTCTGCTGATTGATGGCATCAATGCCAATGCCTGTATCCCAGACCAAAAAGTGAATCATATCAGTGGTTGTCTCGTCGTTTGAGTCGGCTGGCTCAGTTGCTGTCAAAGCAGGGTCGCAGTCTGGTAGCGATCGCCGATAAACTTTCAAACCGACAGTGCCCTCTTGTGTAAACTTGATGGCATTCACTAGGAGGTTCAGCAACATTTGCTTGAGCCGTCTGGGGTCAGCAACGATCCAGTCAATGCCTGCATCCAAATCAATGTCTAGCTTGAGTCCTTGATTCAGTGCGCGTTCGCGAATAAGGCTCATCACGCCTTCACAAACCTCTGCAACAAAGACTGCTCGTACGTCTAGCTCCAGGCGCTCGGCTTCGAGGCGTGATAAATCTAAAATGTCGTTAATCAAATCCAGCAAGTGCTGTCCGCTCTCGTGAATGCGCTCGACATAATCTTTTTGTTTCGCGTTGAGCGTCCCAAAAAAGCCTTGCAGCAAAACGTTTGAGAAACCTAAAACTGCCGTTAGCGGAGTGCGAAGCTCATGACTGGTGGTAGCAATAAATTCTTGTTTGACGCGAGTGGTTTCGGTTAACTGCTGGTTTTGTTGTTCCAAAAGTTGCCACTGCTGCTTTAGTTCCGTTACGTCACGGCTGACCCCCACGACGCGCTGGACTGCCCCTGATGGCGCTGTAATAGGGGTGTAAACGGTTTCAAAGATGCGGCGACCTTGTGGCAGCAGCAGTTCGTAGTCAACAAAGGCTTTTTCGCCTGTCTCAAAGATGCGCTGAAGGGTGGAGTCAATGAAGGCGGCTGTGTCACCAAAAAGTTCCTGATTGGTTTTGCCCACGATCGCCTCGGTTGCCAGCGCTAGCATGGTGCTACCCGCAGGATTAATCGACAGGCAGCGGAAACTAGCGTCGTACTCGACAAAGACATCGGTTGATGTTGCCAAAAATGAGCGAAAGTAGTCTGCGCTAACGCGCAAATCGTGCTTTTGGAGGAGGAGATCCGCCTGACGGAGGGCGATCGCACACTGACTGGCAACTTGCTCGATCAGCGTGATTTCGTCCGGTGTAAACGAGCGATCGGGATGACGACAAACTGTGAGAATACCCAGCAGCCCCTGATCATCTCGAATAGGGCTAGTGTATTCCGCCAGGGATCGTGCTGTCGAGGATGGTGCCGTTGAGGATGGTGCAGTCGAGCCTAATTGTGCCGCCGCTTGCGCAGACCCTGCCGTGAAAGGCGTAGTTTGGGTGTCTTTAGCGATCGTCGGGCTGCGATCGCTGGGCGGCTTCAGCGTCTGAGACCACATCGTTGGCAAATATTGCCATAAGAACGATTCTCCTAGCAGGGCTGGTAAGGAGGCATCGTCGCCAAGACTCTCATAGCGAATGGTCAAGCAAGCCTGATTATCACTGATTAAACCAATAGCACAGCGATCGAGGTTAAGTATCTGCGTGAGTCCTTCCACCGCTGCCTGTAGTACCTGGTCAGCGTCTAGATGCTGGCGTAGCGTCTCGGTCAACTGATGCACCAGTTGCTCAAATTTCAGCGCCTGTGCCAGCGATCGCGTCCGTTCGCTCACTCGGTCTTCAAGGTCATGGGCATGCTGCTGAAGCGATTGCAGTAGCTGGCTTTGTTCAGCCGCGATCGCTAGCTGGGTCGCTACCACTTGCAGCAAGCGTTGTTCCTCAATCGTCCAGAGGCGGGGCGTACGACTATGTACCGCTAGTAAACCCCAGAGGGTTCGCTTTTGAGGCTCTAGGGTAGCATCCATGCTGACGATCACAGCCACCATCATGCCCCGAACGTGAGCCTTTTCCAGCAAGTCCTTGTGGCAGTCGGATAGATCTTCGTCGAGGACATCGGTCGCTGCCCATAACCGCCCATCACGATACGCATCCAGATAAGCCGAGGGCACACAGTCAGACGCAAACGTTTGTCCCTGCATCGACGGGTAATGGGGGGCAACCGCTTCTACCAAACAAACGCCGCTCTGGTCAGGAAAAAATTGATACGCAAGCACGCGATCGACCACAAGGGTTTGCCGCAGTCGTTCTACAGCATCTTGCATCACGGCTTGTAGGCTAGTTGTTGCCCGCAATTGCAACGAGATATCTGCCAGTAAAGACTCCCGCTCACGGTAGCGCCACACCTCTTGCTCTCTCACACGACGATCGGTGACGTTGGTAACAAAGCAAAGAATGACTCCCCCATTGGTTTCATCATCGGACAGCAAGGAGAGGTTAACTTCAGTCCAAACGATGCTGCCATCACTCTGCTGATAGCGTTTTCGTAAAACTTGCTGGCGGTGACCATGAGCAATCATTTGCTGAAGTAACTGCACTTCAGCCGCAAAATCGTCAGGGTGAGAAATGGCACGATGATCGAGGCGGCGCAGTTGCGCTTCTGTATAGCCAACTAGCCTACAAAAAGCTGGATTAGCATGGGTAATGCCCCCATCTAAACCAAGCTGAAGCATACCAATCGGCGCTTGGTGCCATAGAGTTTCAGAGGAAACGGTCTCGTGTAACACAGACTGATTGTATTGAGGAGAGTTGAGGCGACGATACGTGTAGCAAAGCCTGTGACACTGTGATCAGTATTGAGATTGTGATCAGCATACTCTCAGGCTCCAGTGTCACTCTTGTTATTGTTCCCCTAAGAGCGCCTGAGTGGAGGGCGTTTCAGATAAAGTTTTGTTGTGCCTTTAAAGCCAGTTTGACACCAGATTAAAAATGATCCGAAAGAGCGCCGTCACCGCGATCGCACTTAATCCAGTCAACACAGCGATGGCTATAACGGTTGTTAAGACATTGCCGCCCAGCATGGCAGCCGCACGATGCAGTGGCGACAGAAACAGTACGATCGGTAGCGTAAGACCCGTTACAATCAGCAAATCTAGCCGCTCAATAATGCGACGACTTTGCAGAAAGATTAGTCCAGCTAACAACACGACCCAAAAACCAGCGCCGATCAGCACGGTGCCAGAAAGGCTCAACAGGGCGATCGCCAACAGCCCCCCTTCAAAGCCAGTAAAAGCAGCGGCACCCAGCAATTCCATCGTTGAGAACGGCGCGATCGCAGCCCGTTGGCGCACAGGTTTTGCCGCCGGAACAGCGACCGGGGGGGCAGCTTTCCTGGGGGTGGGCTGAAGTGCCTGCGGTGATGGGACGGACTGCGGCAGCGTGGTAGGCGGTGTCGGTTGCGGTGTCGGTAAGGGCGATTGCTTGGGCTGCTGCGATCGCACAGTGCCCGCGGATGCTTTCAGCGCCACCAAGACCTCTGCTGCCGACTGAAACCGTTGACTGGGAGTTTGCAGCAGCATCCGATCGAACACATCAGCCAAAGAAGCCGGGACACTGGGCGCATCATTACGCCACTTCCAGGTATTGCTGTAGGAATCAAACAGATCATTGGGCTGCTTGCCCGTCAACAGCATCAGGCAAGTGATAGCCAGGGCATAGAGATCGCTAGAGGGATACACTTCGCCACCTGCCATCTGTTCTGGCGGCGCAAAGCCCAATGAATAAATACCAGTAGACTTCGCCGTTGCCGCGCCTTTGGCTGCCTGCTTCACTGCACCAAAATCCAACAGATAAAAGCGTCCGTTGCGATGACGCATGATGTTGGAGGGCTTGATATCGCGATGGATAGAGCCGTTTTCGTGGACAAAGGCTAAGATACTAAGCATTTCCTTCAGCATGGCTACCACATCATTTGTGGAGAGCGTGCCTTTCTGCACCAGTTCCTCTTCCATCGTCTCCCCGTCGATATATTCCTGTACGAGGTAAAAAAACTTGCCTTGCTTACTGGCTTGGGGGCTGGAAGCGGTCAGTTCAAAAAAGGCAAACAGGTCAGGAATCAGCGGATGCCTGTTGCCTAGCTGCTCCAGCACTTCTGCCTCGCGCTCAAACAACTGTTGTGCGACGACCAGTTGAGCAGGGCTGAGTTGACCAGAGGGCAAAAACTGTTTGACGACGCACTGCCGCATGGCGGGCGTGTAGCGATCGCGCGCTAAAAAAGCTGCCCCAAAGCCACCCTGTCCCAAGAGTTTCAGCGGCAGATACCGCCCAATCAGAATTAGCTCCATGCCGCAGGTAGTGCAATATTTTTGCGGCACTGCCTTGAGTGTGACTTGCTGATCCAGGTCAGCGAAGGCATTGACGGGGCGTGGGCAGCCTGGACGAGTGCAGTAAAGATCCATAAAAAATGGGCTGTGAGGCGATCGCTAAGGCTAGCTTAATCAATTTCTGGCACGACTAAACGGCTGCTTGCACTGGAAATGGCAGGCTTTAACAGTTCAGTATGTTCCGGTTGGTAAGGCTGCAAATTGGCATAACCAGCAAACTTTGGCAAAATCTCCTGGCAGAAGGCTTCGGCAGCCTTCGATCGATAGCGGTTGGGATTAATAATGACCGACAACATCCGTTTCACCACCACATCATCAATTTTGGCACGGTGCAACACACCCATTTGCAGTTCTTTTTCGATCGCTGAAATCGACACAAACGCTGCGCCCAAACCCGACTGCACGGCGTTTTTGATTGCCTCGATCGAATTTAACTCCATTTCAATTTTGAGTCGGCGTGTTTCGATACCACAGCGAGACAGCACCTGATCAATAACTTTGCGAATCGTTGACTGTGAATCTAACGCAATGAACTGGAGCTTGTATAAATCGTCTTTTTGAATCGTTCCCACTTTTGCCAGCGGATGCAAGACGGGCAAAATCAGTGCTAGTTCGTCCTCAGCATAGGGAATAATTTCTAGAGAGTCTTGCAACTCAGGCGAAATTTCGCCACCAATGATCGCAAGATCGATTTGTCCATTCGCCACACTCCAGGAGGTACGACGGGTTGAATGCACGTGTAGCTGCACCGCAACATCAGGGTACTGCTGCCGAAAAACGCCGATCATGCGCGGTAAAAGATACGTGCCAGTCGTTTGACTCGCGCCAATAATCAACGTGCCGCCCTGAAGGTTTTGCAAATCTTCGATCGCGCGACAGGTTTCTTGACAGAGCGTGAGAATCTTTTCGCCATAGCTCAAAAGGAGATGCCCTGCTTCTGTAAGCTGTGCTCGTCTACCACCACGGTCGAATAAGGGCACATCCAACTGGCGCTCCAGGTTTTGGACTTGTAAGCTAACGGCAGGCTGAGAGACGTATAGACTATCGGCAGCACGCTTAAAACTTCCCTCAGCGGCGATCGCTTTGAGAATGCGTAACTGATCCAGAGTAAAGGGAAGGTCAGACATACTGCTAAACCTGAGAGATGGGAAGAGCCGGAGCATTCACCTACTGGCTAAACAGCCTTTTAATCAACGGATGCAAGAGGCTGTTAAACCAGAAACCCTAACACAGCCACCTGCATAGTCCCTAACAGTACGTTGTGCTATGTATCGTATTGAAACGTAAATTAAAGAACTATGAAACGGGAGGTTATTCAGGACTTTCTGAATTTACCAGGAATTGCAGGCGTTGCCCTAATGGATGGGCGCTCTCGTCCGTATTTCTGTGGTATCGATCAGACTTTGAACTTTCAACAAAAAGAGGCTCTCGCCCAAGGTATCTTGCAAGTCGTTGAAACCATTCCTGAGAGCTTTGATGTGTTTGAGTTTCAGTTTGCTGAACATCAGGTGCGGCTTTATCGGCTCGATCGTGGCATGGTGCTGCTGGTGTTAACCCATGAGAGGCTAGTCTGTGCAGACTATTTAAGCATGATCACCCAGCTTAGGGCTGTGCTGAAGGAAGATATACCAAACGCGATCGCGACCTTTCGGTTGCTTGCAGGTAGCGTCACTCTCCCAGGTTTGCACTATCGCAAGCAGAATGCTGCCCCAGCCACAACTCCTAACGCAACAAGCGCTCTCCCGTCAGAGAAGCCACAGGCAGCGACACCGCTTGCAAAGATACCGCTTACAAATACACCGCTTGCAAAGACACCACTAGCAGACAGTACTCCCGCCCCGTTTCTGCCAGAACCTAGCCCTCCCAGTGCTAAAACACCCAGTACTAAAGCACCTGATGCTGCCACATTGTTTGAGGCGATCGCCGCGCTCAACCACCTCAGCCAGTTCACAACCCAATACCTCGGCACACACGTGATTGCAAACTACTGGAAAGCTACACGCCCGCCATCCGGTTGGCTAGCCACTGTACAGGTCGATCGCGCTGCACAGTTTACAGTCACAGGAGCATCACCGCAGGCAGCCACAACCCCCCTCACCGCACCAGAGCGCCGCTGGCTGCAAGAGTGGGTGATCGCTTTCATCAAACGTTGTTCTCAAGTCATGCGCGATTTTCCTGCGATCGTCGAGCAAAAAGCTCTCAACGACCAGCAAAAAGCACTCCTACTGGAGCCATTAGACGATTCTACAAACGGGTAAAGAGTAAGGGGGCAGCAGCGAGGGGAGCAGAGGGGGCAGCAGGCAGCAGCAAGCGAAAATTTTGAGTGTTGAGTTCAGATTTAGTGTTCTCAGCCGTTAGCCTTCAGCCCCCCAACCTCCTTTCTGACCCCTCACCCTTGCGACTCTCCCTCTGCTTTCACCTTTTACCTTCTCCCCCAAAAATCATGGCTAAAACTGTCAGACTGGAACCGATCGCGCAGGAAACCTCCGTTGAAACCAACGGCAACCTGCTGTCAGTCCTTTTAAATAAAGATTTGGATGTTTTGAAAGAATGTGGTGGTCGGGGTATGTGCGCCACCTGCCACATCTACGTGCAAGAGGGTATGGAATCCCTGTCGTCGATTAACCGCCGTGAACAACGCACGCTAGAGGTCATTACAACCTGCAAGCCAAACTCCCGTTTAGCCTGTCAAGCCAGAGTGCTGCAAAATGGTGTCGTAGTTCAACTACCGCCCGGTATGTATATCAACTCCATCAAGGATATCGAAGCACTCATTGGCAGACGTGCCGATCAGGATTTGTTGCATCCTTTAACTGGGAAAGTGCTGGTCGAAGCAGGCAAGCTAATTACCCGATCGACCCTGAAGCAGATCGAAGATACCACTAGCTTCAATGTCGGTAGCTATTTCTCGCACACGACTGATTCTTAGCACCATTTCTTCAGTCGCTGTGCAGTGGATTGTAGATCGCTCCAAATATAAAGCGTTGTCACTTCTAAGTTGCCTAAACCAGCCGTTCTGTGAAGGTGAGGTCAAGTCAATTACCCCAAAGGAACACTAGACATACCGAGGTAGTTTAAGAACTTAGATCGCCGACCAATTCAACTTAGAAAGGATGACAATTAATGCCATATTCACTACTGGCTAAACCGTTTAGTAAACGTGCCTTGGCTGCAATCAGTCTCGCTCTTCTCACTGCAATGCCCTCCGCAGCCTATGCGTTTGCGCCAAATCCTCAAGCAAGCACCTTGAGTGAAATGTCTGCGAAGCAAAATGCTGCTAGCCAGCAATGGTTAATGGCAGATGG
Source organism: Stenomitos sp. (assembly GCA_041744955.1). Lineage (GTDB taxonomy): Bacteria > Cyanobacteriota > Cyanobacteriia > Leptolyngbyales > Leptolyngbyaceae > Stenomitos. The sequence continues at coordinate 20,878 of JBGTJW010000199.1, forward strand.
CGACGATGACGATGATGATGACGACGATGATGATAAGAAAAATCGCAATCGCAATCGGGGACGCGATCGCGATGACGATGATGATGATAAAAAACGTGTGGTGCGGATTGACCTGAATCGGGCAAAAAATCTTGCTCGCCAAGCCGCAGAATCAGCAAACGGTGGCATTCGCTATTACCGTGCTGAAGCCTCCATGCACGGACCCGCTCAAAATTGTCCGTATGTTGATAATGGCGACTCCTGGACGTTTACCTTTGTAGGTAATAGTGTTGGTTCACAAACCAAAACAATCCAAAGTGTGGTGACAGTTTACAAAAACACTAGCCGGATTGTAACGGCGTACAACGGTCCCGTTCGCACAGCGACAGTGCAACAAACTCAGGTGACAAGCTTTTCCACAAGCCAACGGACGGTGCTAGTTGATCTGCTGCGCGGCAACTGTAGCTGTAATAATCTTTTGACCAGTGCGACCCGGACTCAAATTGTGAGACAATCTCGCTCTCTACCACTTGGCATTCAAAAGCAACTGCTGCGCGGTAAAGGTTTACCTCCCGGTATCGCCAAGAAATTGGTACGTTTACCGAAGCAAGTTAACACATACGTCAATTTGCCAGCGTCCTACGATCTAGTTGTTGTTGGTTCTAATGTGTTGCTGCTTGACCAGGTAAATTACGTCATCGTCGATTATATCTCCAACGTAATTTTGTAAGTCGATCGCCTGGTTGATGATTCAGTCTCCCTCATGCTCAATCGTTTTAGACGCTTATAAGGGGTGCATCTACCCCTCAACACGATCGCCCCTTGCTGTTGCTTTGGTTGAGGTAACATAACCTGACAGTAACCACTGATTTCTAAGAGATAGTTGCTGTCTGAAAGCGTCACTCTGTAGGTCTTTCACTTGAAATCACTTGAACGGCTGTAAATGTTATTTACAGCCGTTTTCGCTTGCATAACCGCATTAATCAACGCTCTTGAAACTTCCTTTGAGCAAGGGCTTCGATTCACCCCTCATCCCTCATCCTTTTGCCATAGCGAACCCACACAGTTAGGCACCGTTGTTCATTAGCAGCCCAACGCCTATAATTGCGGTTCAGGCGATCGTGGTAGAGCTGGGTAAAGTACTTGTGGCACTGCTACGGCTCCATCAGATTGGCAACAGCGTAACGCGAACGCTTACGCCTGGTTGATCGAGCAATGGTTTTGAGCCAGGAGAATTGACAATGCCCTCACCGCAGCCTTCCCAGCCTTTAACCCAACTGTGGCGAGCCTATAGTAATACTACCCTCCTGCATTACCTCTTGCTGTTTGGCTGTGGCTGGGTAACGGTCTTACTCATCAATTACTTTTATGGCACGATCGCTCTTTTTACTGCCGCAGCCATCTTTGCCGCACTCTTGAACTACCCGGTGGAGTGGCTGTCGCGCGCACTTCCTAGAGGGCTGGCGATCGCCATTACCTTTCTTGGGGCAATTGCTTTACTGCTGGGGCTAATCATGCTGGTTGGGCTAGAAGTGGTGAACCAGGGAGAGGGATTGCTTACGCAGCTTAAAGATACTTTGAACCAGCCAAACTTCCTGCCATTCCGAAATTTCCTTAACCAATTGGACATCAGCGGAGTCATTGGCACGCTACAAACGAGTTTGGCTTCTGGCTTAGGCGTAGTGCAAACCATCTTCTCCAGCGTTTTTACAGGCATTTTTGGGGCAGTAATCAGCCTGTATATGCTGATCGATGGTGAAAAGCTGTGGCAGTTATTTCTCAGGTTAGTGCCTGTCTCGTCCCGCGATCGCTTTGCCCAGGCTTTTCGGCACAGTTTCCTCGGCTTTTTACGCGGGCAACTGCTGTTAATGCTATTTTTATCGCTTGCTACTTTTATTCTTTTTTCGCTTTTGGGCGTTAACTATGCCCTTATTCTGGCAGTGATTATTGGCATACTGGATGCCGTGCCTGGTATTGGAGCGACTTTAGGAGCACTGGTTGTTACCCTGCTGGTTTTTGCCTCACAAGGTGGAGCGATCGCCCTCAAAGTGGTGATCACTTGTGTCATCCTTCAACAAGTTCAGGATAATTTTGTGCATCCTAAAGTGATGGGAGAAGCCCTGGAATTAAATCCAGTGCTGCTGTTTCTGGCGCTCTTTATTGGCGAACGGGTAGCTGGCTTATTAGGCGTTTTTCTTGCCATTCCGATCGCAGGTATGATTGCTGCCTGGATGCGATCGAGCAAAGAGAAGCCCTCACTGTTGCCGGAAGAAGCTCCAGAGGAGTTTTTTGAGCCATTAGACAAGCTTGATTAAGCTGACTTGAATGGATGCAGGATGAACGATCGCACGTTCATCCTGCATCCAAAACTACGAAACCGACTCTTTGGCTAACGTCTTCGACGGGTTCCCCAAGTAGACTTGGCGACTAAAGTTGCAGCTACAGGGACGCTAGCGCAGCCATGCTCAACGGGCTATAAACTGCCGCCGCAGGTGATAACATCCTTGTCTTTCGGTAGTTCGCGTCGGCGGCCTTTGTTGATGTAGTCGCGGTTTTAACCGCCAGACCCTTTTCAAACAGCTTCTTAAACTGGCGTGAAGCTAGCGGTGACTGTTTTCAATCGGTCTAGGGTGAAGTCTCGCTCTAAATACGACAGTAAAGCGCCTGCTTTCGGTCCACGTTCTTTACCCAAAAAAGATAAATAAACCGCTTTAAAGGCAAGGGGTTGCTGCATTTCTAATTCTCTTGCCGTTGCAAACAATGCTGTTTGTAGCGCCTCAGCGTCCCAGGCTTGAACATTAGTCAAGCTGTGGATTAGTTGTTTGAGATAAGCGACCTGTTCTTGAGTCAGGTCTTTTACCTTTTCAGGAACCTTATCAAGATAAATCACCAGCTTGTCTTCTTCGTCAGCATAGTCTGCGAGCCATTTTTGAGCCACCACAATTCTTTGATTAGCAGTCTCCCAATCGTATTCATTAAGGGGCTGCGTACTGCGTGTTGTAATCTCCTTTTGCAGATCAAGGTGTGGCACTTGTAGCAAAGAAATCAGCGTACTTAACTCGACTGGATGGTAGGGCTGAATGACTCCATCTAATTGAGCATATACCAATGGCATTAACTCTTCAGGCAAGGTAGCTTGTTGAAGTGGCAATAAAGCCTGGTATTTTTCGATCAACGTGTCATAGTCTCGAAAGAGCCGAGTTGTCGTCTCATAATTGGGAGCAAAGTTAATCACCGTCTTTGGCTGCGTTCGCAGCATCAAAAAGCGGAGTAGTTGAGGCGGAAGTAAGGCAGCAATTTCTTTAGCGCTTGAGCCAACGCCCTTCGACGAACTCATCTTCGTTCCATTGACCAAAATGAATTCATAGGGTGAATGAAACGGTGGCTGCTTGCGTAATACTTTGCGGCAGATTGCATTCGCAACATCTCTAGAGCCGCCCTTTTGGGAGTGATCTTTTCCAGCAAGCTCAATATTGATATCTAAAAGATCCCACTTGGCGACCCACTCTACTTTCCAGGGTAATTTGCCATTGCCGTCAAACGGCGAAACCCAGCCTGAGTGACCACAACCTTTCACCCAATCCGTAGCATCAGGCTTACAGGTATAGAAAACTTCCGAACCGTTGTAATCAGAAACAACCGTTGTGGCAATCTTGCCGCAATTTTCACAAATGGTCTGAAAGGGATACCAGTCATCCGATCGCCGTGCTTTGCTAACTTCTAGATACGCCTCTCTCACAAGTTGAGCATTTTTGAGAAAGATATCAATGTAGTGATTCAAACGACCAGAGCGATACAGATCACGTAGATAGTAAACCTCTGGTTTAACGCCTAAATACTCGAAAACCTCCAAAAACTCACCCATGAAGTATTTCGCGTAATCGCTAGCACTATCCTCTGGTGAGGGCACATTGCACAGAGGAAAACCCAGATACGGCTCAAACTTTTGTCGATCGAGATAATGAGGCACCGTATCAAGCGCATCATAATCATCGACACCGTAGAGAAACTTAGGCGATTTCCCAGCATATTTTAAGGCTCGGTAAATCACATCATGGATCACAACCCCGCGTAACGATCCAACATGAACCCGTCCAGAGGGCGTTTTTGAATCGTTGACAATCTGGTTTTCTTGTGCATCCGCAGCAATTTTGTCAGCCCAAAACATGAATTAACCTTTGTCTCTACAATCCTTTTACATTTTACGAGAATATCTTGCGTAGTTGATGTCGAAAGCTGCTTGAAGCCCGTTAAGATCGCACGAAACGCTCCTGCTCAAAATTGCCAGCGTTTAGGCAAGAGTTTTCTATAGCAAAAGGATGAAGGATGAATAGAAGCCTTTGCTCAAGGGACGTTTCAAGGTTTAGGT
>JBGTJW010000200.1:0-6125 GCA_041744955.1 Stenomitos sp.
CGGAAACGCTGCTTGCCATAGTGGGTGTGTCCATATTTGACAATTTGCGAGGAGTCACACTGGGGACAATGCATAGGACATTCTGGTTAACAGCCTGCACATCTAGTTTACAGGATTATCATTACTATGCGGCACTACCCAAGTTGTTAAGAGTATGCTGCTTTTCCCCCATCCTTTACTAAAAAAGACTACCCACGCCGCTAATGCGGTACAAATGGTGCTTCCGGTCGAAACTCGGTTGCTTCTGCGGTCGTTGACGTGGGGCAACCGGTTTACCCACTTGCTCTGGGGGCAGTTGGGTGGGTAGTTGGTTGAGATCGTCCTCAATCTGAGCATCGCAAGCCGCCATCTGCTGCTGCTAGTTTTCGTAGAGCGCTAACTCTTGAGCTAAAACAAACACAGGCTCCGCTCGATAATCCCCACTTAACGCGGCGGCAATTTCGGCTTCACTTTTGCGAACCCGCTCATGCTTAAGCGCCGCCAGTTTGTAGGGGTCACGCTCGCCTCCCACAAGGGCCTTGAGGATCTTTAAGCCGCTCATGCCCGTCAAGTCACTCAAGACTTGATGGAGATGCAGATGCATCTGGGTTAACGCCTTTTGCATTCGCTGGACGTGCCGTGCCGCATCGGCAATGAAGGTATCCCGCTGACGAATGTAACTGCGTAGAGCACAAATCTGGTCAGCAGGGCGAAAGGAACCAGCTAACAGTCCGTAACGATGTAACTGCCGTAACCATGGGCAATCGAGCACATCACTCTTGCGCCCTGGTACACTCTTGACATGGTGAGCATGCACTAAAATCACCTCAAAGCCGTGGGCTTCCAGCACCGGAAACACGGGAATCCAATAGACTCCCGTTGATTCCATCGCCACTGTTTCAATGTGGCAGTGCTGCAACCAAACAACCATTGCCATTAAATCAGGTGTGTAGCAGCCAAACTCTCGCACCGCTTGAACATCCCGTTCTGGCGGTACACTCACCCAATGACTCGCGGACCCAATATCAAGCCCACACGCATTGACATGGAATACGTTTAACGACTCCACCGCCTCGCGCTCAGAAGACGGATGCCGACTCGAATGCTTTGCCATAAAAGCACCTTGAATGCACGAGCGGGGGCAATGCCTCACCCGGAAGCAGCGCATGTTGGATTCTCCTAAACGGGATAAAGGGACTAACCCTTTTCACCAGTGCCTTGCACTCAAGTTCCCAGAACCAGACTCACGACGGGCGAACGCGCACCATTGTTCTAGCGGTTTTGGCTGTAAGAGCATTGCCTTACGACTCACACTACAACTGATTGCCCTCTATCTCTCGTTTCTTGCGCCCTTCCCGTTGGTACGCCTTCGTTGGAGACTCACGTTAAGGAAACAGGCGAGTGGAGTGGGTGTACCCTGAGCATCCGTTTACGGCTATCAGTGCCTCATCTGAGGTGCATGCCAACCACAACGAGGCTCAAAACAGCGCCCTCAGGCGACGCTGTAGTGCTTATCGCAGACGACAAAACCTCGATGTCAAATGTGTTCAAGGCTTACAACGTGTGTTAGATGTGCAACGTGTGATCCATCACTGGGTGCGTCCGCATGGGGGGTTAGCCAAGGGCACGACTCCAGCGATGGGAATGGGATTTTGCGATCGCCATCGATGAGATCCTGATTTCTCGTGGCTTTGATACCATCATTCATTAAGAAACCAGTGCCCAAAACCCGAACAGCCAGCGTCGGTTGATGATGAATACGAACGACATGGAACAGCCAATATCTTCTTGTTTACCGAACCTTTAGTAGGGTGACGCAAGTCCGTCGTGAGTGAGCGCCGAACCGCAGTCGATTGGGCAATGGCAAGCCAACGCCTACTGAACCAGGACTATGCAGAGCGCGAAACGGTCATCTTAGTTTGTGACCAATTAAACATCCACACACTGGCTTCGCTCTAGGAGGCGTTTCCACCGACCACCGCTCGTCGGTTGGTTAACCGATTGCAAAGCCACCATACCCCGAAACATGGGAGTTGGCTCCATATTGCCGAGAACGAACTCTCAGCACTGACCCGTCAATGCTTGGAGCGTCGGATTCCTGATCGCGCAACGTTAGAACGCGAAACAACAGCTTGCTACACGGAACCCAATCAGTGTCAAAAGTCAGTGAATTGGCAGTTTATAACCGCAGATGTTCGCGTCCGCCTCAAGCGTCTCTACCCACAAATATAAAGTTGACAGACCACTAGTAGTCTGTCAACTTTATATTTGTGGGGTAAACCAAAGCTGGGAAGTCGATAGGGTGTGTTTTTCGAGGGTTTTCAACCCATCAAAAAAATCTTGATAGAACACTAGTCGTTCTCTGCAAAGACGTACTTGTAGAGATCCTTCGGATCCGGCTCTGGGCTTTCCAGTGCGAACGTTACGGCTTCTTCGACGACCGCCTGGATCTTTTTCTCGATCGCCGTCAGAGCATCCTGGGTTGCCAGGTTTTGCTCCAGAAGATGTGCCGCTAGTTTCTTGAGCGGATCACGAGCGAACCAGGCTTCTTTTTCTGCCTTCGATCGCAGCTCATCGGGGTCTGCCAGCGAATGCCCTCGAAAGCGGTAGGTGAGGCATTCAATCAGTGTGGGACCTTCACCGGCACGGGCACGGGCTACGGCTTCTTGAGCCACGGCGCGCACTGCCAGCACATCCATGCCATCCACCTCATAGCCGGGCATCCCAAAGACGCTCGCTTTTTTGTAGATTTCGGGTTGGGAGGTGGCGCGTTCGTGCGCCATGCCGATCGCCCACTTGTTGTTTTCCACCACATAAAGAATCGGCAGCTTCCACAGCGCCGCCATATTCAGGCATTCAAAAAATTGACCATTGTTGGTGGTGCCATCCCCAAAGAACGCTGCCGTCACCTGGTCGGATGAAGCATCGCCCATTGCCTCCCGTCGGTATTTGGACTGGAATGCTGCACCCGTTGCAACAGGAATGCCCTCACCAATGAAGGCATAGCCGCCCAGCATTCGATGTTCTGCCGAGAAAAGGTGCATGGAGCCACCGCGCCCTTTGCTACAGCCCGTTTCTTTGCCAAACAGCTCCGCCATGACGTTACGTGCAGGTACTCCCGCACTTAAGGCATGAACGTGATCGCGATAGGTGCTGCAAACATAGTCTTCACCCGGTCGCATTGCCTGAATCACGCCAGTGGAAACGGCTTCTTGCCCGTTGTAGAGGTGGACGAAGCCAAACATCTTGCCGCGATAGTACATCTCGGCGCATTTATCTTCAAAGAAGCGCCCCAGCACCATGTCTTCATAGAGCCACAGCCCTTCTTCTTTCGTCACGGTGGCAGTAGCGGCTTGAAACGTTGGGAAGACTCTTTCTTGAACCATTTAACTTAATCCTATGACTGCAATCCTGGCTGGGGACTCTCTATATTCGCTCGAATCGGTCAAGTTTTCTAGAATTAATGTTACCTTCAATAGATTTTTACGTATGCTGAGTTAGACTGCCACTCTGGCATCTAGCAGGTTATGATGATGGCAACTTTTAGGCTGGCGTTATCCGCTACCATAGCTTAACCTTACTGCTCACCGCTAGGACAGTGCACCGTGCGTATTCCGCTCGACTACTATCGGATACTGGGTTTGCCGATTCAGGCAACCGCAGAACAGTTGCGACAGGCACACCGCGATCGCACGCTGCAATTACCTCGGCGAGAGTACTCTGACGCGGCGATCGCCTCCCGCAAAAAGCTGTTTGACGAAGCGTTTACGGTGCTTTCTGACCCAGAGCAGCGCCAGCTTTACGATGCTAGCTTTCTAGCCAGAGCTTACGAGCTAGAACCAGAGCCAGAATCAGGAAATGGGGTTGCAGGCAGCAAGGCATCTGGACAACCATCCACCAGCGAGAGCGGCAACGACCCTCATACGCCTAGCATCGACGTTCAGGATGACCAGCTTGTTGGTGCCCTGTTAGTGCTGCAAGATTTAGGCGAATACGAATTGGTATTACGGCTCGGTCGTCCCTATTTGACGGGCGGCACTGCCAGTCTCAAGCAGGGGCAGTTTGGCGACCCCAGCATCGTTTTTTCTGACATTGTGCTGACAGTGGCGCTTGCCTGTATGGAGCTTGGGCGGGAGCAGTGGCAGCAGCGACAGTATGAAAATGCTTCAGAAGCGTTGGAAACAGGGCAACAGTTGCTTTTGCGCGAGGGGCTGTTTGCTGAGGTGCGTGGCGAAATTCAGGCAGACCTTTACAAGCTGCGCCCGTACCGTGTGCTGGAGCTGTTAGCACTGCCCGAAGACCAGATCGCCATGCGGCACCAGGGGATGCAGTTGCTGCAAGATATGCTGCACGAGCGAGATGGCATTGATGGGGCAGGTGATGATCAGTCTGGGTTGAATATTGATGACTTTTTGCGCTTTATTCAACAACTGCGTGGCTATTTGACTGCTGCTGAACAACAGGTGCTTTTTGAGCAAGAGGCGCAGCGCCCCTCTCCGGTTGCCACTTATTTGTCGGTGTATGCGTTACTGGCACGAGGCTTTGCTGAACGACAGCCAGCCCTGGTGCGGCGGGCAAAGCTGATGCTCTCGCGCTTGAGCAGCCGTCAGGATGTGCATTTGGAGCAGGCTGTTTGTGCGTTGCTGCTGGGGCAGACCGAGAACGCAAGTCAGGCGCTAGAGCGTAGCCAGGATTACGGTCCGATCGCCTTCATCCGTGAGCATTCTCAGGGTTCACCCGACCTACTCCCTGGTTTGTGTCTCTACGGCGAACGCTGGCTACAGGATGAGGTCTTTCCACACTTCCGTGACCTGATGCCGCAGCAAGCCTCGCTTAAAGATTATTTTGCCGATCAGCAGGTACAGTCCTATTTAGAAGAACTGCCAGAGGAAGCCGATGATACGGCTACAGCTTGGGCGCTATCATCCCCTTCTGCCAACGCTAACGGTGCCGCAAGGGGAGGATCGCCGGGTCGAGGTCGGGTAGAGCGTCCAGCCACTGCATCGCCTCTAGCCGCAGGAGCGAGTGGTCGTGCGCGTCCGGTCAGTGTGCAGTCTTCAGGCAACGTTGCTGAGGATAGCAGTGTCATGACTGAGCGATCGCTGGAGCAAGACACCAGCCACGATTACTTGATTCATACGGCTCGCGCTCACATTGCAGCACGGATGGGCACTGCTTCAGACGATCGCCTTCCGACAGAGGGTGCGCCACTGCCAATCGCCGAGCGGGTGCCACAGGCGTTGGCTAACGGTACCGCCACAACAGCGAGACCAATTGCCGATCGACCCTCCAGCGGGGTTCGTTCAGGCGATCGTTCGCACGGCAATGGCGATGAGCGTGGCAAGGCTCCCGTACGTCGTCGAGGCGATCGTCCTGCTGCTAAGACAAAGCTGGCAGCACTACTTCCCTGGTTGGTGCCATTGGGCTTGACGGTCGCGATCATCACGTTGGGATTTATGGCAGGATCACTGTGGCGACGGGTCTCAACGAAGCCGGTGCCCCAGGAAGAACAGCTTGATTTGCGGCTCGATCGTCCTCTCTTTACGTTGCCCACACCGACCGCAGCGACCGCAACTACCGGTGTTCTTACCACTGCTGTAGCTGAAAAAGTGCTTCAAACCTGGTTCTCAGCCAAAGCCGATGCGATGGGACCTGATTATAAGCTAGAGCCACTGGCAAACATCCTCGAAGGGGCAAAGCTGGCTGAATGGCAAGGAGCCGCCGCCGATGCCAAACGTAACAATCAATACCGGAAGTACGAGCATAGCGTTACAGTCAAATCGGTTGAGCCGAATCAAGCCGATCCTGACCAGGTAAACGTTTTGGCGGATGTCACCGAAGCGACTGAGTACTACGAAGCGGACCAACGTGAGAAGGCTGAAACCAGCCCTAACCTACGCATCAATTACAGCCTTGTGCGAAAAGATGGCGTTTGGCGGATTCAAAACTGGAAGCTTTTAGAGTAAAGTTTCGTAACGTGCTAACGGTGGTAATGGGTTGGGTGACAAGCCCTTGCCTTATCCACGATCGTGTAGCCGACGTTTTGTATGCCGTAGGTATCTGAATTATGGCTGACACGCTGTTTGATGCCTACCTGCCGCTCGTTTTATGGACTGGTTTGGGGCTAATTGCGTTTCGGTTTGTGC
>JBGTJW010000201.1:0-5048 GCA_041744955.1 Stenomitos sp.
TAACCAGAAGGTTCATAAACACCTGATTGATCTGTCCGGCGTAGCAGTATACCAGGGGCAGGTTGCCGTAATGCTTGATGATTTGAATGCCGGGGCTTTCAGCCTTTGGCTTGAGACGGTTTTGGAGCATGAGTAGGCTGCTGTCAATGCCCTCATGCAGATCACTTGGTTTCATGCCTGCTTCGTCCAGTCGGGAGAAATTTCGCAGGGAAAGCACAATTTGACGAATGCGATCGGAGCCAATGCGCATAGAGGACAACAATTTAGGCAGATCTGCTTGCACAAAACTCAGATCCATCGTCTCAATTTCGGACTGAATGGCTGGGAGTGGCTCTGGATAACACTGTTGGTAGAGAGCAATCAGGTGGAACAAGTCTTGTACATATTGCTCGGCTGGATGAATGTTGCCGTAGATGAAATTGATGGGGTTGTTAATTTCATGGGCAACCCCAGCAACCAATTGCCCCAAGCTGGACATCTTTTCGCTCTGTACGAGTTTTGACTGGGTGTCTTGAAGGGTTCGTAGTGCTTGTTTCAACCGCTGTGCTTGCTCGCGCGATCGCCCCTCTGACTGACGTAGCGCCTCTTCTGTTTGTTTGATCGTTGTAATGTTGTGGAAAACGGCAACGCCCCCGCGAAGAATGCCGCTATCATCCCGTAGCGATCGCGCTGTTGCACTCAGCCAGATACTTTCATCTTTTTGGGGCGATCGCACCAGCAGTTCCGTGGCGTTCACAGCTTCGCCTTGAATGGCACGGACTAACGGAAACTGCTCGGTTGGGTACGGCGTTTTTGCATCGGGTAGGTAAAAACTGCCAAGGTTCGCGTGCTGCGTTGTCCATTGCTCTAACGAGTCACTATCAGGCTGCACCCCAAACACCTCCTTGGCAGCCGGATTGATGAACAAAAAGCGACCGGTTTCATCTGCCACCATGACACCATCGCCCATACTTTCCAAAATCGATTTCAGGACTCGCAAGGCTTCTTCAGAGTAGGCTAACTGCTGGGCGCGTTCTTGTAGGTCTGCCAGTGCCGCTTCTAGCCGCACCGACTTTTCTAAGGTTTCTTGCTCATACACCTCCAGAAGTTCCTCCAACGCAACAACTTGCGCTCGGAGTTGCTCAACTTCTTGAGACACAGTGACATGGTTTGTGTTGTTCACGCTAAATATTTTCCCTCTACAAAAGGGCGATTGTCAGACTGTCGATGCAACCGTTGAAGCGATGCCGTGTAACGAGTTAAGCAAACACGGTGGTTTTGTCAAACGGGAGCACTGCCATTTTGGCGTTTAGAGCCAACGTTTTGAACATATCTGCCGTGGCGCTGGGAATACACACTTTAGAGAACAAAATAATGGCGATGAGGTTGCCAGAGGGTAGGATGCCGCCAAAGCCCAGTACTGATTGCACGCCACAAGGAATGACAAACTCTGCCTGTGCCGGAACAAACGCACTATTAGCTGCCTGCGCTACATGAAAAACGTTGTAGGTTTTCTGTTCTAGATCTGCTAGCAGATTGGGATCAGGAGCCAGCACAGTACCGATTTCTAGCCCAAACTGCTGGATCAGTTGAGAGATCATCGGTGATTGGGCAACCAACTGTTCACTAACTAACGGAATCGCTTGATGACCGATCGATGCCTGTCTGCTATTCCATTCGGCGCGATCGCCAGCCGTAGCCAGTAGCGTCAGGCATTTGGTTGTAGGCACCTCTGGCTGTTTGCCCAACATTCGATCAGCAAATTGTTGCAGTTCGATCGTTAAATCCTCATAGGAGTGAGTTTTGAAGAAGCGTGTGAGCGCAAAGGCACTACCCTCCGTCTGCTCATCGCCAAATTGTTCGTAAAAATAGCGCACGATCCGATCGGCTGCTTGCTCCATACTCGTTGCCCCTAGACCCAGCTTTCGTAGAGCCGTGCCACATGCGGTCATATCGCTCAGAGTAAAATTTGCCAGGTTGTACATAGCACTGATACACCTACAGGATTGAGCTTGGTTTCGTTGCACCCGACCATCTCACAACTCAAACGCGCTATGAAGTATAGCCGTAGACATACTGGCTAGGACGGGGTGCAGGGGTAGAACCCCTGGCTGGGGGCGAAGCTCCCAAACCCCCTTTGATCCCAATGTCCTAAGTTCTGTGGCAATAGCTATAGCATCCATTACGGTTCGTTACGGCTAAGGGTTCCCATCTGGTTCGTTGCACTATCAGATGAGCCAGAGTAGAGTTCCTTACCGTCAGCGGGGTACTCTTGGGGAATGGAACTTCAGCTTTATGATTCGCTTCACCTGACTATGTTTAGCGGCAAGGGAGGCGTTGGCAAAACAACTCTCGCCTGCGGCTTTGCGCGACGATGGGCGCAACGATTTCCTGAGGAGTCAATTTTGCTGCTGTCAACCGACCCAGCGCACTCCTTAGGCGATGTCCTGCAAATGACGGTGACAGATGCCCCTCAACCTGCGGCGGATCTGCCCAATCTCAAGGTGCGATCGCTCGACGCAGAAACCCTCCTACAAGCGTTCAAGAGCGATTACGGCAATGTGTTAGAGCTACTGGTCGAACGGGGTAGCTTTGTCGAAAACGAAGACCTGACACCCGTTTGGGATTTGAGTTGGCCCGGATTAGATGAACTGATGGGCATTTTGGAAATCCAGCGGTTGCTGCGTGAACATGAAGCCGATCGGGTTGTGGTCGATATGGCTCCCAGCGGACATACGCTTAATCTCTTCGGCTTAATGGATTTTCTGGATGAGTTTCTGAGTGCCTTGGAACTCTTTCAAGAAAAGCATCGCGTCATTAGCCAGTCTTTTACGGGGCGCTACACCGCTGATCATGCCGATGCGTTCTTGCAAGACATGAAAGCAGACCTCGTCGGTGGACGGCAGCTACTTCAAAATCGGGATGCCACTGCTTGTTTGGTTGTGGCGATCGCCGAACCGATGAGCCTTTTAGAAACTCAACGCTTTCTTACAGCGTTAGAAACTTTGAAGATTCCCGTTGGTGGTGTGTTTGTGAATCGATTAGTAGAGGGAGAGGGGAGAGGGGAGAGGGGAGAGGAGTTAGAAGCAGGTGGAGCAGCGGTCAGCAGTCAAGAATCGTTTCCGCCTTTGTCCTTTATCCTTCATCCTTCCCCCCCTCACACCTCTCCCCTCACACCTCACCTCCTCGATCGCCTCGCCGAGCAGCAACAACTTCTATCTAAATTCATTGCATTGGCAGATCAGAAGCCAATTTTTGCGGTACCGCAGCAAGCGCAAGAGCCAGCAGGGGCGATCGCGCTGGATCATCTTTTCGCGCAGATTCAGCCAGCAACGGTGGAGTCCGTCGTCATTACTGCACCGCAGATACAGATGCCAGATAAAATCCCGCCTGGTTTTGGCGATTTTATAGCGGCAGGGCGACAACTGATTTTGGTGGGTGGCAAGGGTGGTGTGGGCAAAACGACGGTAGCAGCAGCGATCGCGTGGGGGATGGCAGAGCGTTATGGCGATCGCAAGATTCGGGTGATTTCGATCGATCCCGCCCATTCGCTCGGCGATGCTTTTGGGCAAGCCCTGGAGCATGAGGCGATCGCGCTGACACCCAACTTGAGCGCTCAAGAAGTGGATGCTGAACAGGTGCTCGATCAGTTTCGGCAAGACTACCTGTGGGAACTGGCAGAGATGATGAGCGGCGAAACGAGTGATGGCAAGACGACGCTCAAGCTTGCCTACGGTCCCGAAGCGTGGCGAAAAATTGTGGCGCAGGCGCTACCGGGCATTGATGAGATGCTGTCGCTGGTGACGGTAATGGAATTGCTGGAATCCAAAGCACAAGATTTGATTGTGTTGGATACGGCTCCCACAGGACATTTGCTGCGCTTTTTGGAAATGCCGTCGGCAATGGGTGACTGGCTTGCCTGGATTTTTAAGCTGTGGATCAAGTATCAGGATGTGCTGGGACGTACTGAGCTAATGGGACGGCTGCGGACACTGCGGCAACGGGTGATGCAGGCACAGAAAAAGTTGAAAGATCCAAAATACACCGAGTTTATTGGCGTGATTCAGTCGCAGGCAGCGATTACAGCCGAGGCGCAACGGCTAGCAACAACGCTGAATGATATGGGCGTGGCGCAACACTACATCGTCCACAATCGCTTTGAAGCAGGGCAAAAGCTGACAGAAGGGCTGTTTGCGGAACAGACGATCGTTCACTTACCAGGGTTGCCCCGATCAATTTCACCTGGCGATCGCATTCAGATGGCAGCAAAATTATTGTTCTAACGGTCAGTATCGTCAGCAGTCACGGCTAAAATACTGGTACTCATGCTGCATGAGCCGTCTGGTCAACCTTTGAAGGAAAGGAGCGATGTCTTTTGAAGTCTTGCCACTAAGAGCGGTGGTATTTCAATGCTTATTTTTGCTGATTGCGATCGCGATCGAAGCGTATGTTCTACATAGAACGTTGAGCCTGGATTACAAAACCAGTATGCAATACGCTATCAGCGTCAATCTGCTCTCCACGTTTCTTGGCTGGATCTGCTTTTTTCTCAGTCAACCATTGTTGCCACTAGGATGGCGCGTTCAGCTCATTAGCTTTATCTTTTTTGAGCATTTTTATGCAGACCCCATGCTACTTAATGTGGCTCCAGTGCTAGTGTTTTGTGCCCTCGGTATGTTTTTAGGCACCTTTTTTGTCAAACTTAAAGGGTTGGACTTTTTGGATATTCTGCTCGAAAAAAATCCCAAACCTCAAGCCACAAGCGAAGTGAACCCGATGCGCTTTCGGGGTCGGCAAGGTCAGCTTGTAGGAATCCGTGCTAACAGCAGAGTCTATGCTGTACTGGTTGCCAATGCTTCTAGCTTTAGTGCTATTCTGCTGCTACTTTTCTTCCGTCTGGTTGAACAATCTTACCTTCCTCGTTAGATACGTTAACTAGAATGGAAAAAATAACCTTTTTAACAGCAAAGTTAAAACCCAAGTTTACAAAGAAGAAAATAAAGACACCGAGCCAAAGAAGTGCCTGCCAGGAAAGTAGACTGGGAGGAATTAAGATGGCGACTAATTGT
>JBGTJW010000202.1:0-5881 GCA_041744955.1 Stenomitos sp.
GAAACGGGGGCACTCCGACTTTTGCCCATCAAAATGGGAAAGAAGCCGAGCATCACTGCGAAGTCCACAACGCGCAGATAATTATCGGCAAACATCCCTGGATTAACAATTGTGTGTGCCACGCCGGGAATGTTCGCAAAAAGCTGGTCTACTAGCTATGTCTGACGGGTGAGCAGCGAAGGATGGGAGGGGCTGGAAGTCCACTGACTCATTCGCACGATCGCCTCCAATTTTGCCTCCTGCGCTGCGACGGCAAAGGCGACCGCGCTCTGAATCATATAAGGATGGTAGAGAGGCAGATAGTAAGCCCGTTGTGTACCGCGCAGAGCCTGGGTAAGTTGCTCGGGATCGAAGAGATCGGCAACTGCAATTTCTGCACCAAGACGCTCGAGTTGTTGGCTCCTTTTATCTTGCGATCGCACAAGTGCCCGAACAGCATAGCCTTTGGCTAACAGTTGTGTTATGACAGCACCGCCAGTTTTACCCGTTGCACCTGTAACAAGGATCGTTGAGTTTTCATATTGATTCTCTGTGGCTTTAATTCCGTTGCATATACTTGATTTCTGCCTCAATCTGAGGATATGCACAGGTTGGGGGTTGCCGTTACGTCAAAGTCAAGCCCCCAATTTGCTACTGATTTTGCTGATGGGAAATTGAATTTCAAACACGGCTTCTTCCGTTTTTTCGGGTTCTGGCAGTTGCAATAGAATTTCTCGCCCTGTCCCAACGATCTGCCAATCATGCTGTTCAATCCAGGTACCAAGCGCACCATACGTCTGATGGGTGTCAGCCACTCGCCCTACATGAACAAGCGTTGCCATTGTCTCAATCTCAGACAATTCGCGTAGGGTTAGCACCCGTTCCTCAGACAGCCTGACTGACTCTAGGGCTTTTCCCGTGATTAGGTAGCCGATTTCCAGGTCGAGCGCTTCGGGATCGTACACCGGGGAATGCATGACAACAGCCATATGCCCAAGGCTACTTTGTCCTACCTTGGACGGTAAAAAGCCATTGATTTTCTGCACAAGGCGTTTTACCGCATCAATGTCGGGCAGAACTTCGCGAAGTGCCAGAAATTGCTGGGCTGGAAAGGATTTCAGGATAACGTTGGGTTCCTGGATCTGTCCATGCACTTCGATCTGCTGTAGTCTCGTTTCTACTAGACGCAGCCGCGCCAGTTCTTCCTGAACCGATTGCTCGATCTGAGCTTTACGAATGCTCAACATGCTTCGGATTACATCTGTGGAGGTGTCTCGATCGGGCAGTTGAGCGATCTGTTCCAGCGATAATCCGAGTTCTTTCAGCACCAAAATACGATTGAGCTGGGGTAGTTGTTGCGCACTGTAAAAGCGGTAGCCCGTTTGCTGGTCAGTAAACTCAGGACTAAGGATTCCGATCTCATCGTAGTAACGCAGCAGACGACCCGAAACTTGGGCGATTTTAGAAAATTCGCCGATTCTAAACATATCTGTTTCTCCTGGTTTAACTGCCAAGAGTTTACAGTTTGACGTTACGACAATGTCGAGAAATTTACCTTGACTCATTGATTCGGCATAACGGCTCAAATCAGCGGCGACAGATTACTTTGCGCTTAGCACTAATATATCTTAATCGTCCGCTGCATTTGAATGGTTGGGCTGCTGGCGCATTGTCATTGTCTCCAGAACCGAAAAATCTATTGAACCATTGCAGCGACATCAGAACGGTTTATCAAGTAACCATCTTCCATGTAGACAATGCGATCGGCAAGATCGAGAATGCGGTTATCGTGGGTCACGAGTAAGATGGTACAACCTTGCTCTTTAGCGAGTTTTTCCATAATTTCTACCACATCTCGTCCCGATTTCTTATCGAGTGCAGCCGTGGGTTCATCTGCCAAAATGATTTTAGGCTGACTGACTAGAGCACGGGCGATCGCCACTCGTTGTTTCTGTCCACCTGACAAATCACTTGGATAGTAGTCCATTCGATCTTCTAAGCCGACTGCGCTCAAAACAGCCCGAATGCGGGAATCGGCAGCGGTAGCAGTGATGTCTTGAATCTCCAATGCCATCTCAACATTCTGATATGCCGTAAGGAAGTTTAATAGATTGTGCGCTTGAAAAATATAGCCAATATTGCGACGAGCCAAGGTCATCTGTTCTTTACTAGCATGGAGCAGATCTTGCCCTAAGATGCTTAAATTTCCCTCCTGCACCGATCGCAAACTGCCCATCAGCGTCAGTAATGTGGTTTTACCCGAACCCGATGGTCCCGTCATGATGATGATTTCGCCGCGATCGATGTGTAGATTAATATCAAACAACACCTGTTTTTTCAGGAAGCCTTGACCATAGTAATGATTCAGATGGCCAATGGAAATAGCAGGTGTAGCGGTCTCAGAGGCGTTGTTTTCTAGCAATTTAGACATGATTAACTTCTAGAAAATATCGGCAGGATCGGCGGTTTGTAGCTTACGCACGGCGATTGCAGCAGAGAACGAACTCATGATTGCCGTAAGGATCAAAACAAACACAATTCGTCCTATATCCATTGCCATCGGCAACATGGTCGCGAGGTTCGTAATCCGATAAATACCAAGAGCGA
Source organism: Stenomitos sp. (assembly GCA_041744955.1). Classification (GTDB taxonomy): domain Bacteria; phylum Cyanobacteriota; class Cyanobacteriia; order Leptolyngbyales; family Leptolyngbyaceae; genus Stenomitos. The sequence goes on from JBGTJW010000202.1 coordinate 2,587, forward strand.
TCGCTGTGCCCGGAATAAACCCCAATACCGCCAGGATTAGAGATTCCTGAAAGACAACTATGAGTAAATAGCGATCGCGAAATCCCATCGCCTTGAGTGTGGCGTATTCGGGTAAATGGTCTGTCACATCACTGTAGAGAATTTGATAGACAATCACCGCGCCGACAATAAAGGCAATCACCACACCCAAATCAAAGGTATAGCCGACTGGAGTGCTGGCATTCCAAAAGGCGACTTCTGCTGTTGCATAATCCTCTCGCGTCATGACTTTGACATCATTGGGTAGGCGCGATCGCATATCTGCTAATACCTTTTGCACATCGGCATCGGGTTTAAGTTTGATCACCCCCACATCAATCAACCCTGGTTGACGAAAGGTCGCCATTCGTAAAAAGTTGACATCGCTTGTCACTAGGTAAGCATTGATGCCAAAGGTAGGGCTGAGTTTAAACAAGCCCTGGATCTGAACCTGGCGTTCATTGATTTCGGTGATGATGGGTTCTCCCGCTTGAAACCGTGGCGCGATCGCACCAAATTCTCTACGAGAACCCAAATTAAACAGAGCGGTATCTGGCTGACGCAGTTGTTTGCGATTGGCTTCTACCCCAGGAATGTTCAATACTTGATGTTCTGGGTTAATCCCAATGGCGTAAATATCCCAAATCTCTTTGTTTTCTGGATTGCGCCACTGAATCGCATTCAGGTAGATAGGGCTGACCGATGCAACCCCCGTCACGCCTGCGGCTTGATACAGTCGGCGTTCTGTAAATCGGTCGAGAGAAATCAACGATCGCGATCGGCTACTCACCATAACAATTTCACCATTCAGACTGTGGTGGAATTCGACGGCACTGCTAAACAACGCTCCCCGAAAGCCCATTTGCAGAAACATCAGCACATCGGCAAAACTAATTCCGGCGATAGCTACCAGCAACCGCGCCCGTTCTTTACGTAACTGCAACCAGGAGAGAAAGAGCGGTTTTTTCTTTTGAGTCATTTCACTGCCATTCTCTCAATTAACATCAATGGATACTTGAACACTCAAATTGGTTAACCCCGCAACCCGTCGGCTAGCGGCTTCATCTAACTGCACTTTTACTTCCACCACCCGCGCGTCAAACTGGGCGGCTGGATCGGTATCCAACACATCTTGCTTGTTGATTTCTAGCCCCACTTCTACAACCCGACCGTGCAGTACCTCTGAAAAGGCGTTGTTCTTGCTGATTACAGTTGCAGTCTGCCCGACTCGAATGTAGCTAAGATCCACCTCATACACTTCTGCCACTGCCACCATGCGTTGGGTTTGACCCAGGTTGATGATGCCTTGAGAACCCACAAGTTCTCCAGGGCGAGTGTGAATTTTGAGGACTTGCCCTTCTTGGGGCGATCGCACTGTCGCCAGATCCAGTTCTGCCTGTGCCCGCGCTACCCTTGCCTGTGCCGCAGCCACTTGCGATCTCGCTACATTCACATCCACTGGACGCACCTCGGCAATCTGCTTGAGGGTCGCCTGGGCTTCAGCGACCTGCTGCTGCCGCGATTGTTGAATTCGACTCAAGTTAACCTGCGCTTCGTTCAACTGTTGTCGCACCGTATCGGCGGTTAACTGCTTACTATCTCGCAAAGACGCAGGAGCGGCTCCTTCGATATGTAACACTTGATATCGCCTCGCCTCCAATTCTGCATTGCGAAGTTCTGCTTCTAGACGGGCGATCGCCGCTTCCTGCGCTCTGGTTTCCGTTTGCAATTCTGCCTGCTGGCGATCAACCACTCGCGCCTGCGCCTGAATTTGGCCTGATTTTGCCCCCGCTGCCACTTGGCTTAACTGAGCTTGAGCCACTCTCACCTGCTCCTGCGCCTCCTGCAAGGATGCCTGCCGTCGCGCATAGCTATCCAAAACGGCAATCACATCTCCCTTCTGAATCCGCTGCCCGTGGCTGACGCTCAGGCTTTCAACTCGTACCCCTTCTAAAGATGTGGGCGCAAAGACCTGAATCACCTCGCCCTCTGGTTCTAAACGCCCCAGAGCCGATACAGTTTCAACGATCGGTGTAGCAGCTACCGCGATCGGCTGCTGAATCGAACGACTTGACCAGATCCGATAAGCAACACCACCCCCGACCAGCAGGAGACAACCGACTCCTAGTATTACCCGCAGGTGAGGCGATCGCCGTTTAGCATTCCAATCAGTACCAATCATAGTCCTATCTTTTGTATTCAAAAAATTGAGTACAAATTTATGGTATGCTTTGCCTATCGATTTCGTCAAGTTAGTTTTGTGTTATGGCACTTAAGCACACCATCCTGGCATTCCTATCTCGTCAACCTCTCAGTGGCTATGATGTTGCCAAAGAGTTTGCTGAGGGGTTTGGCAGTTGCTTCTGGAAAGCGAGTCAGCAGCAGGTTTATGCCGAACTCACTAAGCTAGAACAGCAAAGCAGCGTCACCTACGAGGCAATTCCTCAACCGGGGCGACTTGACAAAAAAATTTATTCCATTACTGATCGAGGACAACAAGAACTGCTCGACTGGTTAACAAAACCCTGTGAACCTAGCGCCATTCGTGAAGATTTAGGCGTGATGGGGTTGGCGGGTCATCTCGTTCCCTCTCAAGTGGTGATTCGTGAAATTGAACGACGGCGACAGTTACATATTGAAATGGTGCAACAGGTCGAAAAATTAGATCAGCATTTTGCTCAGCATCTCGATTCGCTAGAACTCAAAGATCTATATATGCACTTAATTATTCGTCGTGGCATCCGCTATCAGAAAGAGTGGGTGGCTTGGTGTGACGAGGCACTTCAGGCGATCGCGCAGGCTCTAAAACACTAAGCAGTTGAAATGATTAACGCGGCGATTGCCAATGGTGTTACAAATCAAACTGATGGAGATAGAGAACTCAGAATAATTCAACTCCAAACAGTGACGGGTTACTTCCTAATTACTGCCCTAACCGACAACCTAAGCAGCCCAACAACGAAGTTGAGCCGCGAACGCCGCTTAGATCGCGGCGTCGGGCTAACGGTGTTCGTCGGCTCCAACGCAGAGTTGGGGTGCCGCTTACTTTACAGTGTTCCCAAGCGCTAACAGTTAATACAAGGCAGCTCAACTATTAGTAGGCGGAAAGTTTCTGCCTAAGATCCCGTAGTAGATAGATAGGCAGAAAGTTTCGGCAGTGCGACACGAAGTTGCACGACTTGAGTGAGAAGCCACCTTCTCTAGGATAGTGTCCAAATCCTATCCCCAATCTCCAAGGGCGTTTCTGGTAACGGAGAGGTCTTTTGCAAGGAGATAA
>JBGTJW010000203.1:0-3779 GCA_041744955.1 Stenomitos sp.
CCTTCTGCCTTCTGCCCCCTCTCTCCCCTCCCCTCGCCCCTCTCCTCCAATCAACGCCTGCGCCTTCTCCTGATACTCTGCTACGGTCAGCGTCTCGGTGGGATCGCAAATGTCAATCAAATAATGAGGCACCTGCTGTTGCTCGGCGATCGAGGGTTTGGCGGTGCCGATGTTAAATTCTCGATACACTTGGCGCGAATCGGCGCTAAGAATGGCAGGATTAACTCGTTTTGTTTCACTAAGGCGTTTTGCCAGGGCGATCGCCAGCCCGGATTTTCCGGTGGCTGTGGCACCGCAAACCACTATCAGATATGGTACATATGTATTGTCTTCGGTTAAACTAGAGCTGGTGGACAACGGTACAGTTAAAAGAGGTTGATCCATCCCTACCACAAATGACGCTTGAAATCGCCCTGAAAGCGCTTAAAACCCTTTTGTGTTATAATTTTGATAGATTTTGCTATTATGAAGCCTGTGACAGCCTCAGGCTAACTATTGGAGCGCCTCATCCATGACGAACAATTACGATACCGAGCAGATTCGAGTCTTAGAAGGTCTTGAAGCTGTACGGATGCGTCCGGGTATGTACATTGGCACCACCGGACCGCGAGGGCTGCACCATTTAGTCTATGAAGTTGTTGATAACTCCGTCGATGAAGCGCTAGCAGGCTATTGTACCGCGATTCAGGTCGCGTTGAATGCTGATGGCTCGGTCACAGTTGAGGATGACGGGCGTGGCATTCCCACCGGCATTATCCCTCGCACAGGCAAATCTGGCGTCGAAACCGTGCTGACGATCCTCCATGCAGGCGGCAAGTTTGGGGATGGCGGTTACAAAGTATCAGGTGGGCTGCACGGGGTTGGTATTTCGGTCGTCAACGCGCTCTCGGAATGGGTAGAGGTCAGCGTTTGGCGGGAAGATAAGGTTCACGTCCAGCGCTTTGAGCGGGGTGCGGCAGTGACCGAACTCGTGGAGCATCCCAGTACAGAAGTCCGTCGAGGCACCACTGTCACCTTCAAGCCGGATGCTCAAATTTTTACGACGACGGTTGAGTTTGACTATGCCACGCTGTCTGGGCGGTTGCGCGAGTTGGCATACCTCAATGGCGGTGTAAGAATCACCTTTACCGATCATCGGCTGGATGTGATTAAGAGCGATGCACCACACGTTGAAACGTATTTCTATGAAGGCGGCATCCGCGAGTACATCGCCTACATGAACCGCGATAAGCAAGCGTTGCATGAGGAAGTGGTCTTTGTGCAGGGTGAGCGCAACAATGTGCAGGTAGAAGTCGCGTTGCAGTGGTGCGTTGATGCGTACAGTGATAACCTCCTGGGCTTTGCCAACAACATTCGCACGATCGACGGTGGAACCCACTTAGAAGGTTTGAAGGCGGTACTAACGCGAACGATGAACTCGATCGCTCGCAAACGCAACAAGCTGAAAGACGGCGATTCCAACCTGGCAGGTGAGAACGTCCGCGAAGGTTTAACAGGCGTGATTTCGGTCAAGGTGCCGAACCCTGAGTTTGAAGGACAAACCAAGACGAAGCTGGGGAACACCGAAGTGCGGGGTATTGTAGATTCCCTGGTGGGCGAAGTGCTGACGGAGTATCTGGAGTTTCGTCCTGGTGTGGCTGATGCCATTTTGGAAAAAGCAATCCAGGCATTTAACGCGGCTGAAGCGGCACGACGAGCGCGGGAACTGGTACGGCGGAAGTCGGTACTGGAATCATCAACCTTGCCCGGTAAGCTGGCAGACTGTAGCTCCAGAGATCCATCTGAGTCCGAGATTTTTATTGTAGAAGGCGACTCTGCGGGTGGTAGTGCCAAACAGGGGCGCGATCGTCGCTTCCAGGCAATTCTGCCGCTGCGAGGCAAGATTCTCAATATTGAAAAAACCGACGATGCCAAAATCTATAAAAATACCGAAATTCAAGCGCTCATCACTGCTTTAGGCTTGGGCATTAAGGGCGAAGATTTTGATCCATCCAATCTCCGCTATCACCGCATCGTCATCATGACCGACGCGGATGTAGATGGCGCTCACATTCGGACGCTGTTGCTGACTTTCTTCTACCGCTACCAGCGATCGATGGTGGATCAGGGTTACATCTACATTGCCTGCCCGCCGCTGTATAAAGTTGAGCGGGGGCGCAACCATCACTATTGCTACAGTGAACGCGAACGCGATCAGGTGATTGCTGGCTTTCCAGAAAACGCTAAGTACGATATCCAGCGCTTCAAAGGGTTGGGTGAAATGATGCCGCAGCAGCTTTGGGATACCACCATGAACCCGGAGAGCCGCACGTTCAGGCGGATTGAGATTGAAGACGCAGCCGAAGCCGATCGTATTTTTACTGTACTGATGGGCGATCGTGTGGCTCCTCGTCGCGAATTCATTGAGGCAAACGCACCCAAATTGAACCTGACTGATCTGGACATCTAGATGGTGTTTCCAGTTTGCAGACTAAGTGCGATCGGTGGCAGACTAGCTGAAACTCTCTTTAGAGTAGGTGGAGTTTTGTAGTGATGAAGCAAAGGCGATCGCTCAGAACTTAGCGATCGCCTTTGCTTCAGTTGTTTCCATCAAGCGAATGTCTTTACGTTTGCGATGCCACCACATGACAAACCCGGTGATGAAGAGAATCAAGGGAGCTAGACCCACAAACACATAGAGAATGCGTGATGGCAAGCCCCAAAAAGTGCCAAAGTGTAGCGGGGCAAAGGCATTCAAAAGACGATCGCCCAGGGCGGCTTTGCGCTCGTCATCGACTCGTAATACTTGACCACTAAATTGATCGACATAAACAGCGCCACCGTAAGCACTGCCACCGGGAATTTGTTTGTAGATGCTGAAAACGGATGTGGGCTTGTCTGGCAGTCCGACTATGGTGGTGCGTTCGGGTAAGGCGGTAGCGGCGATCGCCAAAACGTCAGTCAATCCTAACGGCGCTTGATCAGGAATCGGTTTGGATACGGGATCGGGTCGGGTTGGTGTCGCTGTCAATGTATAGATAACAGGCTGGGTGACATCGTAAAAGTTCCAACAAAAGCCAGTGAACGCCGTGATTGTCAGAAAGATGGCGCTAACAATGCCCGCGACCTTGTGAATATCAAAGTTGACGCGTTTAGGATGGGCATTCCATTTGATTTTGAAGCCATTGATGAGCTTGCGCCAACCGGGCCATAGCATCAATCCGCTCAAGCTGAGGATCAACAAAAGCAAGCCGACGATGCCAACCACTTTAACCCCGATATCCTCAGCGAAGAGCCTGTAATGGAGGTTGAGCAGAAAACGGTAAAAGGAGAACCGTTCAACACGATTGCCCAGTACTTTCCCTGTGTAGGGATGCACAAAAACCTCGTGATAGCCATGTAGATATAGAGCTGGATTGGTGGCTGGTGCCGTCATCCGCAGTTTATAGGGATGATAATCATCGGCAGGAATGTAGAGATTCACTGCTTGCCAGGTCGGATGGGTGGTTTTCGCAATCTCGACCGCCGTTGCAGGTGCAAGACGCTCAGCTTGGGGAACAATGGTGCCAAACTGTTGCGTGTTTAACCAGTCACTAATTTCTGTTTCAAAGACCAACAAACTCCCTGTAATGCCAATCAAGATGAGCAGCAGCCCTACCACTAGTACATTAGGGCGAAAGTTAAGATACCATTTCAGGGTTCAGTGAGTGGAGGCAGGAAATGTGCCCCGACTAGCGCCAAAAGTTTTGAGGTTAGAGCTAGAGGAGCGCCAGCAACTGCAAGGGTTGCTCAATCGTCAT
>JBGTJW010000204.1:0-2536 GCA_041744955.1 Stenomitos sp.
GGTTTACAACTGAAATTTCAAGAGCGCTTGGAACAGTCACGCATGAAAGCTTTTTCCAAACTCATCACGGGTGCAGCCTTACGACTAGCTAGGTGATGCCCGATCGCCCTCTGGTTTCTGACTCGGACGATATTGCTCTGCTAAAACGTGCTCATAGTAAGGCACTCGTTCACTCGCTCGTGCTGCAACAAGGGGATTGTGCGGGGCTGACAGACGAAGCGCCTGGATGATTAAATGAAAGCGTGAAGTGCCATGAGACACGTTCTGAGCCAATGAGGGGATGACTTCGCCTTGATTCCCATTGAGTTGAAAGCGGTCAGGCTTTGGACGACCAAAAAAGAGCTGTTTCAAGACGGCGAGATTGCCCTGAAAGTTGATGATGGCTGGGCGATCGCAAGTAAACAAGGCTGCAAACATTTCCTGGTCTAAAGACTGAGGCTTTTCCGCGTCTTCTTCCAACACTCGCAGGTCAGTGACATTCACCACCCGCACCCGCAATTCTGGTATTTCGTCCCGCAAGATCTGGGCGGCAGCCATGACTTCACGCGTGGCGCGATCGCCAATGCCAACCAGCACCACATCGGGTTCAACGCCTTGATCAGTGCTCGCCCAGCGCCAGATTGAAGCACCTGCCCGACAATGCGCGATCGCGTCTGCCATCGTTAACCATTGCGGCATCGGGTCAGGACTGGTGAGGATGAGATTAATCTGATTAGTCGTGTTTAAGCAGTGCGTAAGCATCGCGGTCAAACAGTTCGCATCTGGCGGTAAATAAACTCGCACGATTTCCGCTTTTTGAGTCAACACAGCATTGATATAACTAGAGCTTTGCTGTGAAAACCCACTGTATTCCTGCTGCGAGGTCGAAATGGCTAAATAATTCAGAGAGGCGACGGGTGAACGCCACGGGAATGTTTTGGACCGTTTCAGAAACCTGGCGTGCTGGTTGATCAGGCTGATGAGGCTGTCTAGAGCCGTTTCATGAGAGAGAAAAAGCCCGTGCCGACCTGTGAGCAGGTAGCCCTGAAGCCATCCTTGACAGGTGTACTGACTGCAAAACTCCAGCATCCGTTCTCTTCTCAAACCAACCTGCAACGTATCAGACTGAATGGAACCGTCATCATGACACTGTGCTTCTAATACGGCTGATAAATTGCTCGATTCCAGCTCATCAGGGCAGAAAAGACGAAACGTTTGGGGATTTTGTTCAATGACTTTGATGATGTACTTGCCGATCGGTTCTGTATTGCTGTGCTCTTCTACATCAGAACAAGGCTTTGTTTGGATTGGTATTTCAAAGTCAAAGCTATTTGGTGCATTGAAGGACTTGTAGACACTTGCAGACGTGTAGGTATTGCAGCCCATGCGTTGCTCACCTTGGGGGCAAAGTTTGAGAAGTTCTCGAATTGGGCAAGCCTGTTGGTCAAACAAGGCTTCAATTTCATAAGAGCGTAACCAGTCTTCTAAAAGCTGTAACTGCTGCGGATTGGTCTTTACATCTTTAGCAGGCATTAAGTGAGAGCGATGCGATACCTCGATTGACGCTCCATCAATTGCCTGAATGCCTGTCCAGTTTTTTGGTGATCGCACAATCAGCAAAGGGAACTTGGGTTGAGCGATCGACTGTCCCAAACGTGCTGCCTGTTGAATGCTGCAAAGCTCTCGATAAGCCCAATCGAGTGAGTCATAAAGATCAGCATCTAGCGTGCGTGCGCTTCGAGTCGCTGCATCTTGGTCAGCATGATTTTGCTGACTGCCGACAATGCGGACTTGATAGCCGTAGCCTGTGAATCTTTGCTGAAGTTCAAGATCACTCATCGCGCTGTAGCTAGCGGGAGTTGAAGTCTCATCGCTGTTGAGGTATACGATCGGTAGCACTGTGCCAGATTTTGCTGGATCGATCAACCTGTAGCTATCCCAGGCAGTAGCCGTCGCTCCTGTTGTGGCTTCTCCATCGCTAATCACGCAAGCCACAATTAAGTCGGGATGATCCATGACTGCCCCAAACGCGACAGCGAGAGCGTAACCGAGTTCTTCACCTGGATGAATTGTGCCTGGAGTCCCAGCAGCACTGTTGTCCAGAACGCCACAGGGACAGGAAAAGCCGCGAATCAAGTTTTCCAGTCCATTCGCATCTAAGGTCAGTTCGGGATAAAACGACTGGAGAGACCTTTCCAGGTAAAGGTTTGCCAACATTGCCGGTGTTCCGTGCCCTGCTCCTGCGATAAGAAAAAGGCTGATGTCATGGTGCTGAATTAGGCAATTGAGGTGAGCATAGATTAAGTTAATGCCAGGGGAAGTGCCCCAGCGCCCTAGCAGAGAGTCTTTGATATGCTCCGGCTTTAAGCGTTCCTTCAGTAAAAAATTGTCTTGCAGGTAGATTTGAGCCGCTGCAAGGTAATTCGTCAGGAGACAGTAACGCATGATCGCGTCTAGCTCTGCTTGATGAGCCGCCTGGACTTGTTCGATCAAAGGTTCAGCATCGGCAGGAGTCGGCAGAATGGAGAAACGCATAATGACTCACTTCAATAAATAT
>JBGTJW010000205.1:0-23780 GCA_041744955.1 Stenomitos sp.
GCATGAGCGGGAGCCTTGCTCAACAACTGCTGCAAACAATGCGTCAGTAACGACCAGTTTTTCTGGTGAAGCGCTTCCTGAGCCTGCTCTAGCACGTTTGACATTCGTTCGGGTTTACAAAGTTGCCCCATTTTGACACAGCGCTGTCACTCAGCACACCGATCGGGCAGCTAATTCACTGAAGAGGGGCAGTGCATCTATTCTCCAGGCAAAAAGTAAGGAGCCGAAAAGACCCAAAAGCCCCTCTTTTTTGGAAGAAGGGCTGGAATGCAGGTTTAGTTTTACATCGCATGACTAAAGGCAAAATCAAACATGGCAACCCAGAACGGTAGATCGTTTAATCTCGCATTCTGCATGGTTCTAACGCTGATCGCTAACCGCTGATCGCTGATCGCTTTAGTCCTTCGTCACCGGGTAAGTTGCAGATGGGCGGCGATCGATCACCTGATCAACCAAGCCGTAATCTCTTGCTTCTTCGGCAGACATAAAGAAATCGCGCTCGGTATCTTCTTGAATACGCTCGATCGACTGACCGGTATGCTCTGCCAGCATTTCATTCAAACGCTGCTTGTGATACAGAATTTCTTTTGCCTGGATTTCAATGTCGGTTGCCTGACCTTGCGCGCCACCCAACGGCTGGTGAATCATGATGCGAGAGTGGGGTAGGCTCATCCGCTTGCCTTTCGTACCGGCACTAAGCAAGAACGCGCCCATGCTGGCAGCTAACCCAACGCAAATGGTGGAGACATCGGGGCGAATGTGCCGCAGCGTATCGTAAATGCCCATCCCGGCTGAAACCGAGCCGCCAGGGGAGTTGATATAGACGTAGATATCTTTCTCTGGATCTTCCGCATCCAGAAAGAGCAACTGAGCCACAACCAGATTTGCCAGGTCGGCATCAATTTGCTGCCCTAGAAACACAATCCGCTCCCGCAGCAGCCGCGAGTAGATGTCAAAGGCGCGTTCGCCTCGACCCGATTGCTCAATGACGGTAGGAATCATGGTGCTTGCTCTCGATTCGTTTTTCCTATTCTACCGATTGAGGGGGAAAGAGGGGTGAGGAAGGATAGGGATGAAGGGGTGATCGTGCCTATTCCTCCTACTATGAGACTCGGTGGTTCGATCGCAGAACGTGGAACTTCGATCGCCGAACGCGGAACTTCGACTTTCAAGCTCAGTCCTTCAAGTTTAGAACTGGGTGCTTCGACCGCAGCACTCGGTGTTTCGATTTCAGAATTTGCTAGATGGACTTCAGAACTTTTCGCTGCTCACTCCCAAAAAATCTTGAATTAAAAAGTTTTCAGAGAATGGGAGTTTCGCAAGCGTACGCAGTATATTGGCTCCAGTAGTTACCTCACCCCTCGCAAATGACGAATTTGCCAAGTCCGGGGAGCGATCCCGGCTCTAATTCCAACAGACGCTCACGGTCACGGTTGCTGCGGCGAATTGGTCTGCCGCTGGGTCTTGCGTTGCTGGCAGGAGTGGCGGGAGGAGCCTGGTATGGCTGGGTTTTTGTCAACGAGAAGCTGGCTCCGTTGATAGAGGCGAATCTGAGTCAGTCGCTCAAACGTCCCGTGCAGTTGGGCGGAGTGGAACGAGTTTCACTGACCAGTTTGCGCTTTGGTCGATCGTCGGTGCCAGCGACGGCAACTGATCCCGATCGGGTCACGATTGAAGCCGTTGATGTTGCGTTCAACCTCGTTCAACTGCTGCTGACCCGCAAGCTCAATCTGGATATCACTCTAGACAAACCCAATCTTTATCTCGAACAAGCGCGCGATGGGAGTTGGATCGCGGTGGAAATTTCGGACGAGGAGCGACAAGGACCCGTCACAACGGAGTTTCAAGCCCTTCGCTTTAAGGATGCTAGAGCAACGCTGGTGCCAATTGCTAAGACGGGTGGCGGCAAAGCGGCTCCTGTAAACCTTTCGCAGCTTAACGGCAGTGCCAGTTTTCTTGACGAGAATCAACGCATCACTTATGAACTCGCAGGACGATCGAACACAGGTGGCACCTTAAAGCTCAACGGCGAAACCCTGCGATCGCAGTCACAAACCAATTTGCAGGTGCAGGGGCAGAATTTTGCCCTGGCTGAAATCGATCGCCTGGTCAAGTTTCCGGTTAACCTTCCGACCGGACGCGCCAGCGGCAATGTGGGCGTGCAGTTTCGTCCCAACCAACAACAGCCCTACGTAACGGGTACCGCAACGTTTACAGGCACAACGCTGACCATTCCAAACGTACCGTATGGGTTTACCCAGGCAAAGGGCGGGCTGCAACTGGAAGGACGGTTGCTGACGTTAGAGAATACGACGGCGCTCTTTGGCAGGGGCAAGATTCCCTTGCAGGCAAACGGCACGTTGAACTTTGACAGAGGCTTTAATCTTACGGCGAAGGTAAAGCCAGTCAGTTTGGCTCGCCTGGTAGAGACTTTTCAGTTGAAGCTGCCCGTGCCCGTGTCAGGCGAAGTGCTGGCAGACCTGAAAGTAACGGGAACAGCGCAGGAACCAGTAATTACAGGGGTGGCACGTAATACCAAACCGGGCAGGGTCGATCGTATTGACCTGAGCAAATATAGTGCCCAGTTTCAGCTAAATACGGCAACGTTGGCACTGGCGATCGCAGATATTCAGGCATCACCTGCTGCGGGTGGACAGGTTACCGGGGCGGGACGGGTTAACCTCAAAGATCCCGTGCAACTGGCGTTCAGCCTTCAGGCAAGAGATATACCCGCTGAACCCATCGCTAGCGCTTACAACAATGGCAGGGCACTACCGATCGCGATCGGTCGAGTTAGCGCTCAGGCAGTCGTGACAGGCACCACCGCGAATCCTCGTACTGCGATCCGCTGGCAGGCTCCCGAAGCGGAATATGCTGGCACTGGCGAAATCATTATTGCTAACGGCATCACCACGCTCCAGAATACGAACCTGGCGATCGCAGGTGGCACCGTGAGCGCCCAGGCGCAGGCACAAGGAGGACGCTGGCAGGCGTTGGTGACAGGCTCTCAGATTCAGCTCAGTCGCTTTTCTCAAGACTTGCGCGGGCTTTTTAGCGGGGCGATCGCGCTCTCTGGTTCGCTGTCAGATTTTAGCCCAGCCAGCGTCCGCGCTCAGGGACAGGGACGGTTATCGCAGGGCATTTCGGTCATTGCAGCACCGATCGACGCTCAGTTTGGGTGGGATGGGCAAAAGGTGCTTTTGCAGAGGGCAACGGCTCCCGGCTTTAGCGCGAATGGTGCCATTTTTGCGCGGTTGACGGGCGCACCAGCCATTACCAGCCTGGATCTGAACGTTCGCACCAGCAACTACAGCTTGCAGGCGATCGCGCTTCCCGTACCGGGCAACATTGATTACTCTGGGCGCGTAGACTTTGCAGGACGACTTACGGGTAGCCCTGCCAACCCCAATATCAACGGAGGCTTAACGCTACGCCAGTTTGTCTTAAATGGCACCGCCTTTGAATCGCCACTGCGGGGCAGTTTGCGGGTGGCGCAGGGTGCGAACTTAAACCTGACCGGACAGCAAGACCGTATTGCACTCACGCTCGATTCCAACTACCAGCCTGTTGCCTTTGACATCAAGCGCGATCAAGCCATTGCAACAGGCAGAACTCAGGGCGATTTACTGCTGGTAGATGCGAAAAACTTTCCGCTTTCGTTCCTCAATACATCTGCTACAGCGGTCTTTTTCCCTCTAGGCGGTGAGCTAAATGGCAATGTAGCGCTGAGTCGGAGCCGACTGCGAACCGGGGATCTCAGCCAGTTGAGCGCCAATGGACAGTTGACCATCACCAATCCGGCGATCGGCACCTACCGGGCAAGCCAATTTGGTGGGCGGATCAGCCTGAACAACGGTGTCGCGACGTTGAGCGGAGCCGAATTGCGACGGGGGCAAAGCATCTTTCAGTTGGATGCCAGTGCCAACCTTGCTAGTGCCAATCCGCAGTTTCAGACCAAGCTAACCGTCGCGCAGGGGCAACTTCAGGATGTGCTGGAATTGCTTCAGCTCTTCGATTTGTCTGACCTTGCACGGGGTGCAGACTTGCCTGCCTATGGCACCGCTGCCGACCTCCAGACCGTACCAGTGGAACTGTCCCGTGACGCTCTGATCAAGCGAATCCGCCGCATTGCTGAAATTCAGACGCTGCAAGCACAAGCAGAAGCAACCCGTGAGGCATCACCCTTACCAGAACTCAGTGAGCTGAAAGGGTCATTTAGCGGCGAAGTCACCGCCACAGGTTCGTTGCAAACGGGCATCAATGCCCAATTCAACCTGAGTGGACAAGACTGGCAGTGGGGCAGTGATCTGTCAGCCAAACAGGTTGTGGCAAGCGGCACGTTTGAGAATGGTGTCCTGACGCTGCTACCCCTACGGTTCCAATCAGATGACTCACTGGTCGCGTTTTCGGGGCAAGTGGGTGGCGCAACGCAGTCGGGGCAGTTCCGCATGGAAAACATTCCGGTCGATCGGCTGACGGAGTTGCTGAACCTGCCGCTGGATGTGCAGGGCAACCTGAACGCCACTGCAACGATTTCGGGTAGCCAGAACAATCCGCAGGTGATTGGACTCGTGAGTCTGGCGAACGGTGTACTCAATGGCACTGATGTCCAGGAGGCACAAGGTAACTTTGGCTATAGCAATGCTCGTCTCAACTTTGGCAGTCGCCTGTTAATTAGCGGTACTGAGCCAGTTACACTCACGGGCAGCGTACCCCAAAAGCTACCCTTTGCCTCTGTTGAACCGGATAGCGACCAGATTCAACTCAGCATCAATGTAAAAGACGAAGGGTTGGCGTTGCTCAACTTGCTGAATAATCAAGTTGCCTGGGTCGATGGCTCTGGGCAAGTCAATGTAGAAGTGCAGGGCACACTCCAGCAGCCGATCGCCACTGGTACTGCCAGCTTTGAAAAGGCGACGCTGCAAGCACGAGCGCTCCCCGAACCGCTGACAAATGTAAATGGCACCATTCGCTTTGACCGCGATCGCCTGCGCGTGGATAAAGTAACGGGGCAGTTCACGCGGGGTGAGGTCACTGCGGCTGGCGTGCTGCCGATTTTTGCTACGCTGTTGCCGAACGATCCCGACCAGCAAACGCCCCTCAACGTCTCTCTCGATCAGGTTTCTTTGAATCTGAAAGGGTTATATCAGGGCGGTGTTGGTGGGGCTGTTCTAGTTACAGGCACCGCGCTGAGTCCTGTCATTGGTGGCACGATTCAACTGTCAAATGGGCAGGTGCTTTTGGAAAACTCGGAGGGCACCGAGGCTACCACCAATGACGGGAATGCTGCTGGCGGGAATACTGCGTCAGGTGATAACGCGACTGTTATTGCGTTTAACAACTTGCTGATTACGTTGGGCGATCGCGTCCGAGTTGTAAGTGCCCCCCTACTGAGTTTCGTTGCGACCGGAGATCTCACGATTAACGGCACGTTGGACGATCTGAAACCAAAAGGGCTGATTAGCCTTCGATCCGGTCAGGTGAATCTCTTTACAACGCAGTTCACGCTGGCGCGTGGCTACCCCCAAACTGCTGAGTTTGTCGAGAACCAGGGGCTTGATCCCAATCTGAATGTGCGTCTGATTACGTCTGTGGCAGAAGTGACCAGTAGCCGCCTGCCTACATCAACGCTGTCGTCTGAAATCAATGACTCAACCCTTACAGCATCTTCCTATGGATCACTGCAAACGGTGCGAGTTCAGGCGCAGGTAGAGGGTCCCGCTAGTCGCCTGTCAGACAATCTCACGCTCACCAGCAGCCCCTCTCGTAGTGAAACCGAGATTGTGTCCCTGCTAGGCGCTGGCTTCGTGAATACTTTAGGGCGAGGCGATACTGCGTTGGGGATTGCCAACCTGGCTGGGTCTGCTCTGTTGAGCAACATTCAGGGTGTGATCGGCAACGCACTGGGACTCAGCGAATTTCGGCTCTTTCCTACGGTGACTCGTCCCGATCGGTCACGTAGTTCCAGCCGTGGTACGTCTGCCCTCGGTCTGGGTGCAGAAGCCGCGATCGACATTACCCCCAGTATCTCCCTCTCTGCCTTGAAAGTTATCACGTCTAACGAACCCACTCAGTTTGGTATCCGCTACCGCCTCAACGATCAAATCTTGCTGCGCGGTTCCAGCGATTTCTCTGGTGATAGTCGCGCTCTGGTGGAATACGAAGCGCGTTTTTGAGGCTGGAAGAGTCTGAGCCGAAAGAAAGTGCGATCGTGCTTGAGATCCCTGTTGGCACACCAACTTGAGATTCCTTCTATCACCTTTAGACAGTGGGCAGTCTTAGGCAGGGGGATCTTGACTGATAGCGTGTAAAAAGGGCATTGGTCTTAATCATCGGGAAATTGCCAGCAGGCAATATGCTCCACACGATCGCTCCCGCAGGGGCAGGATTCGTTGGTCGAAGCAACCCATTCACGATCGCACTGCCGACAGTGACACAGAATGTTGTTTTTGTTGGCTTCGTCGATGCCCTGCTGCCATGCGTGTAGTTCAGCCGGACTAAATTGTCGTGGTGGATCGGTCATGGCGGCTATGGGCAATCTGCTCATGGAGTGTGTCGGCAAGCGTTGGTAGATCTGCCTGGGCGATCGCCTGTTGCTCTCCAGTTGCCAGCCACTTAAGCTGCACCGTCTGATTCGCGGCTTCGGCATCGCCCAGGATAAAGCAAGCCGCCGCACCACTGCGATCGGCACGCTTAAACTGTTTACCAAAGGCACTGCTGCTGAGATCAAGCTCGGTGACAAAGCCTGCATGACGCAGCGTTTGCGCCAGTTTCAAAGCCTGTGCCTCAGCCGCTTCGCCCCTGGAAACGATGTAAAAATCGATCGCGGTTGGTTGGCTGGGTGCAAGCTGCTGCAAAAGCCCGATCAGTCGTTCCAGCCCGATCGCCCAGCCGATCGCCAGCGTTTCGGGACCGCCCAATTCAGCGATCAAGCCGTCATAGCGTCCACCACCGCCCACCGTGCCAAACTGCTTAGACTGAAACTCAAAGGCTGTATGGCTGTAGTAGTCTAGCCCTCGTACCAGCTTTGGATTCAGCGTGTAGCCAATGCCCAGATCGGTCAAAAGCTGCTGCACTTTAGTAAACCGCTCCTGAGACGCAGCGCTAAGGCTATGACCCAACAGGGGAGCCTCTTGCAAAATTGCCTGCGTTTTAGCATCTTTGCTATCCAGAATTCGCAGTGGATTGCGCGTGAGCCGATCTTGCGAATCGGGATCGAGATCTGCTTTGTAGGGCATCAGGTAATCTACCAGCAAACTGCGGTACTGGATGCGATCGTCGCGGGTGCCAAGCGAATTTAGCTCTAGCTGTAGATCATTGAGTCCAACGGCTTGCAGCAGATCGACCGCGATCGCAATCACTTCGGCATCTGCCCGCACATCGCCGCTACCCAGCAACTCCACACCCAACTGATGAAACTGTCGCTGCCGCCCTGTCCCCGGACGCTCATAGCGAAACATCGGACCCATATACCAGAGACGCTGTACGCCTCCTTGCGCGTGCAAGCCATGCTCGATAAACGCACGCACCACGCCAGCCGTGCCTTCAGGGCGAAGGGTTAGCGATCGATCGCCCTTGTCCTGAAAGGTATACATCTCTTTGCCCACGACATCAGTTGCTTCACCAATGCCGCGTTCAAACAGATCGGTCTGCTCAAAAATAGGGGTGCGAATCTCCTCAAATGCCGCTTGATGCAAAATTGCCCGAGCCGTCGCCTCGACCTGTTGCCAGTAGGCAATCTCACCCGGCAGGATATCTCGCGTGCCCCGTTGCGCTTGAATTAAACCCATGTGTTGTCTAAATTGACTGCTTCCCAAGCACCATAGCGATCGCTATAGTACGCCAAAATCCGTTTCACCTGCTCAGAATCGATCGAGTCTGCATCCACAATGCTTTGAATCCGCAGACTATCAATCTGGCTCAGGCGATAGTCAAACTGCTGCGACTGCTGCGGTAGTAGGTCTACTGTAATGCCAGCCACCTGGCAAAGATGGGCAGCCACTTCACGATAGACAGCCAGCGGCAGCCCCGGGCAACGAAGGCGATCGTCCAATCCATCTCTCCCAATGATTCAAAACTAAGCTCTACTAGCACTGCCTATGAGCATAAGCATTAACGCTGCACGATCGACCAAAGAGAAAAGCGTTTACCTTCATCCCTGATCCCACGCCTTACCCAATCAGCCAAAGCACACGATCACGACACAGCTTCATTGCCAAGCTTGGGCAAATTGGCGTTGGGCAACGCGCAGCAATTAACCTCATCAATACAGACCTTACCCCACTGCAATGCCCACCGTACTAACGCCACGCGGTTATCCGTTTCGGTTTTCGTCAGGATATTGCTGATGTGGTTATCGACGGTACGTTTGCTAATTTCCAGCTTTTCGGCGATTTCCTGGTTGGTCAAACCAGAGGCAACCAGTTCAATCACCTGGAGTTCGCGGTCTGAAAGAGGACCTTGCACTTGAGCTTCGCCAGCAGCCATAGCTTTCCCGTCTGTGTATATCTACTTACCACAAACCATTTTAGGGTAAGTTAGCAAAAATACTCATGGCAAAAGGCAGAAGGCAAAAGGCAAAAGGCAAAAGGCAAAAGGCAAAAGGCAAAAGGCAAAAGGCAAAAGGCAAAAGGCAGAAGGCAAAAGGCAGAAGGCAGAAGGCAAAAGGCAAAAGGCAGAAGGTGGAAGGCTCACCAGTAGCCGTTAACTGCTGACCGTAAACTGCTAGAGGCTAAGATTGAACTCAAAACCCAAAACTCAAAACTCAAAACTCTCTCCTCCCCACCACGCACTACGATCAATGTGACCCTTCTAAAAAAGCCGATCGCCATGTCTAAAGCAGGCAATGTCTGGACGTACAAACCGTGGTGGTGCCAGCCCTGGTCAATTTTGTTAACGGGTGTGGTGTTGATTGGTGGAAGCTGGGGCTTGATGCAAACGGTTTGGTTAACTGTGCTGGTAGCAGTGCCAGTGTTGGTATGGATGGTCTTTTTCCTGTTGGTCTATCCCCGCTTGATGCAGGAGAGTGGCGCACTACCGGATGCAACGCCGCCTCAAGGTGAATAGCGATGGCTAACGGAGACGACACGTACCTTGATGTATCGCTACCAACAGACTTATACCAACAGACTTAAGTGACACTGACTTCCCGACTGGGTTTAACATGGGGAGAGCCGCAGTCAAGAAGGCAACCAAGCCAGAAACCAGTTAATGCGATCGTGCAGGGTACTGAAAAGAGGCGATGGAAACAACGGTTTCGTTGGGGCGTAGATGAGTCAATCATTTAACTATTGACCGATCGACGTTTCACTGACTGCCATCACACTCTCCACCCGTCTGGCATAGACTATGGCTGATCCATTGAAGAAGCGCTGTAATAGGCGTAAATAGACCTGGCAGGACGCATGCACAGCGATACGGTAACAATCTACTGCCCCAATCACGCCTGTCAGGCTCCCAATGCGGAGCGCCAACGGTCTTGCCAGCAGTGCCGTACTTTTCTGCCCAAGCGTTACCTGTGGGCGATCGGTAAAGGCATAGAGTCCTGTCGATTGGGTGAACTGTTGGCTGAGCGTTACAGCGTCAAACAGCCTCGTATTGTGCTGGATACAAAACCTGGGTTCTTGCCAGATGCACCGACTGAAATTTCACCCGACCTTGAACCCTATCTGCGGTTAGTGCCGTATCAACTGCATGTGCCACAGGTCTACGGGCTAGTGACCTTACCGCAAAAACGCAATAGTGGCATTCTGCTGCTGGAACAAGCGCCACTTTACCGAGAAGGAGTTTTTAGTGCGTCGTCAGAGCCGCTTGAAGGACAACTGATGCCAGAGCTAACGGCTGTTTGGCAGCAGGCTAGCGCCTTACGTCAGCTTCACTGGCTCTGGCAAATCGCACAACTTTGGGAACCGCTTGCAGGCGAAGGCGTGGCGGCATCGCTGTTGCAGCCAACACTGCTACGCGTAGAGGGGTCGTTAGTGCGACTCTTGTCATTGCAGCCTGAGGGTAGAACACCAGCCACACTAGCGGCATTAGGGCAACTCTGGCAGCGGTGGCAACCCACAGCAAAACCAGACATTGCAGCATTCTTGAGCAAGCTCTGCCAGTTGATGCAGCAGGGAGAGGTGCGGAATGCGGAACAGCTTGTAGCACTGCTCGATCGCGCCCTAGCTGACCGGGGGCGATCGCAGTCTCGACATCTGCACATCGCCACTGTGACCGATCAAGGACCCAGCCGACAACGCAATGAGGATGCTTGCTATCCGCCCAGTGGCACGCTTTGGGCAGATGTTGATCCAACTCAAACGCACCCGTTAGTAGTGGTTTGCGATGGTATTGGTGGACATGAAGGTGGCAGTGTCGCGTCTAACCTGGCGATCGACACCGTACAGCACCAGCTACAGTCTGTACTACCCCAGGGCAGCACAACAGAACCGACGGTCTTGATGGTGCAATTGGAGCGAGTCGCCCTGCAAGCCAACGATATCATCAGCCAGCGCAACGACAGCGAACAGCGGCACGAACGGCAGCGCATGGGCACCACGCTGGTGACAGCGCTGGCTCGTGACCACGAACTGTATCTCACCCACGTTGGCGATAGTCGAATCTACCGCATGACCCGCTCCGGTTGCCATCAGGTCACGCTGGATGATGATTTGGCATCGCGGGAGGTACGGTTGGGCTATGCGTTGTATCGTCAAGCGCTCCAGCAACCGGGATCTGGCTCACTGGTGCAGGCGTTAGGGATGAATGCCTCGACTCTGCTGCATCCAACTGTGCAGCGCTTTGTGCTGGATGAGGACTGCGTGTTTCTGTTGTGCTCTGATGGTTTGAGTGATTACGATCGCGTCGATGAATACTGGCAAAGCGAATTGCTACCGCTGCTAGACGGCAAGGTCAATGTCGCCACAGCAAGTCAGCGCTTGCTAGCGATCGCCAATCAGGTGAATGGACACGACAACGTCACGATCGGGCTGTTGCACTGCCAGGTCAGCCCTAGCAAACTTGCTGGTACAAATGCGCCGCTCAATTTACCAATGGATGTGCCTGACTTGGGTGCAAATAGGGGTGGAAACATCGACCCAGGCGTGGATACAACAAAAGGTAGAACACAGAATGTCTCTGCTGCCCAAACTCAAGCCAGAACGCAAATTCTACCAACCCGCAAGCCGAGAACCAACCCGTTGTTAGCCTTGCTGTCTTTGCTAGTGGTGCTGGGGTTAGGAGGCGCGATCGCCTATGCTGCCTTTCCAGGCTTGCGACTGTGGGCAGAGGTGCTATTGGGATCACGATCGCGCCCCTCACCAGAGCCGATCGCCACCACACCAATGCCTACAAGCTCACCAGAAAGTCCAGCACCCAATGTAGAGACGCTAACGGTTGGGACACTGATTCAGGTACAGCGCAGCACAGTTGAAGCACCCCCCCCGGCTGATGCAACACCGACGACTGAGACAACTCCTACGACTACTGAAACACCCACAGCGACCGAAACACCGCTGGTGCTGTGGAACCAGCCAGGGCAGTCTACCTTACCAAAAAGTGTCCGTGTGCGCTTAGGAACGCTTCCCGTGGGTTCCGTGCTGCAAATCTCAAGCCGACAGGCAGTACCCGATCGCGGCTATTGGCTCAAGCTTAAGGTCTGCTCTTTGCCTTCTACACCTGCTTCTACACCTGCATCCGCTGCACCTGCCCCTGCTAGTGTGAATACGCCAGCTACAGCCCCAGTTGCAACCACACTCAAGCCAGGGGTCAGCGGCTGGATTGAGCAAGACGCGATCGCGCCCCTTGTGACCGCCAACCTTGGTCTTAAAGCCTCGCAGCTAGGAGCGTGTGCCACGTTGCCACCTGAGTCAACGGCATCGCCCCTGCCAACGGTGCAGCCGACACAGTAGTGAGCCGGTTAAGCCGTGTCGGTCAACAAACCGCTCGACCGTCTCCCAGCACGGTAAACTGGTGAAATTAAAAGCTGTCTGGTGCTAGGTTCGGGAGTTATGGCAACGTTTTTGCTCGAAGTTGGAACTGAAGAATTGCCTGCCAGTTTTGTAGATGAAGCACTCATGCAGTGGCGATTGCGCCTGCCGCAAACGCTACAAGACCATTACCTGACTCCAACGGCGATCGAGTTTTATGGCACCCCGCGACGGCTGGCAGTGCTGATCAAAGGGTTGCCCTTACAGCAGCCGGATCAAGAAGAAGACGTGAAAGGTCCTCCGGCGCAAGCTGCCTTCAAAGACGGTCAGCCCACGAAAGCCGCCATCGGTTTTGCTCAGAAACAGGGCGTGCCGCTTTCATCCCTGGAAATTCGCCCCACGGAAAAAGGGGAGTTTACCTTTGTGCGTAAAACGATCGCGGGGCAACCCACTGCCGATATTCTGCAACAGCTTGTACCCGCATGGATTACGGCACTCCAGGGCAAGCGGTTTATGGTTTGGGGCGATGGCGACCTGCGGTTTTCGCGCCCCATCCGTTGGCTAGTGGCACTGCTGGATGATGCCGTACTACCGATCGCCTTGGTCAGTGGTTCCGAAACGTGCACCAGCGATCGCCAGTCCTGGGGGCATCGCGTACTCCATCCCCAGCCGATCGCCCTCGTCCATGCGGATACCTATGTAGCGGCTCTTGCCTCTGCGTTTGTTACGGTAGACCCAGCCCAACGGCAAGAAACGATTCAACACCAGGTACAGGCTGCCGCTGCCGCCATTGGTGGAACTGCCGTGATCACTCCTGGTCTGCTGCGCGAAGTTACCAATCTAGTAGAGTATCCCAGCGCTGTTGTGGGCACCTTCGAGCCAGACTTTCTAGAGTTGCCGCCAGAAGTCATCACAACCGAAATGGAGAGCCATCAGCGCTACTTCCCGGTGCTGAAGCAAGCCGATGGGATCGAGTTGCTGCCCTACTTCATCACCATTTCTAACGGCGATCCCGCCAAAGCTGACATCATTGCGGCGGGTAACGAGCGTGTCATCCGTGCCCGTCTGTCGGATGGGAAATTCTTTTTTGATGCCGATCGTGCCATTCCCCTCGAAAACTACTTGCCCAAGCTCGAAACCGTTACCTTTCAAGAAAGCCTGGGACCGGTACGGGCAAAGGTCGATCGCATTTGTAAAAACGCTGCCTTGATTACCGACCAGCTTCGCTTGCAGCAGGATAGGCAACAGCAGCAAGACATCCAGCGTGCAGCGTTGCTCTGCAAAGCCGATTTGGTAACGCAGATGGTGGGCGAATTCCCCGAACTGCAAGGCGTGATGGGGCAAAAATACGCGATCGCCAGTGGTGAGACAGACGCGGTAGCTACTGCCATCTTCGAGCATTACCTGCCCAAAGGCGCTGGAGACACGCTGCCTCAAACGCTGGCAGGACAGGTCGTTGGGCTTGCCGATCGCGTCGATACGTTGGTCAGTATTTTTGGGCTGGGTCTGGTGCCAACTGGTTCCTCTGACCCCTTTGCACTGCGCCGTGCTGCCAATGCGATCGTCAAAATCATCTGGGATGCCAGACTACCCCTTAATGTGTACAGCCTCCTCGAAACGGTCACAGCAACATTCCAGGAAACGTTTGCCCCGGTTATGAAACCTGGTCTGGAGGAACTAAGACAGCAGTTGCAAGATTCTTTCCTTCAGCGCATTCGCACCTTGCTACAAGAAGATGAGCATGTAGACTACGACCTAGTAAACGCGGTACTGGGCGAAAACGATGCTGAATACACGGAGCGGGCACTGCAAGCTTTGCTAGACGTGCGCGATCGTGCCCTCTTCCTGCAAGCCCGTCGGCAAGATGGCACCCTGGCAACCATCTACGAAGTGGTGAACCGAGCCTCTCGCCTCGCCGCCCAGAGCGATCTGGCAACTCATCACCTTGACCCCACTGCCGTCATTCAACCAACGCTGTTTCAAAAGCAGTCTGAGCAGGCATTTTACGATGTTTTGTGCCAATTACACACCGCCATGAAGGCGCAACCGCAAGACTATCAAACCCTGGTCGCAACCCTTAGCCAGACCACACCCACGCTGAGCCGTTTCTTTGACGGTGCCGATAGCGTGATGGTGATGGATAATGACCCCGCCATCAAGCAAAATCGGCTGTACCTGCTGGGTGTACTCCGCAATCATGCCAGAGTTTTGGCAGACTTCGGGGCGATCGTCAAAAGCTAAAGACAGCCGTATCACTGCCAATTTTTTGGATTGTCTTGACGGGTTCTCCCCTTGAAATACCCTCTCTCAACTTGATTCAGCGACTGACCATTCGTTTATTTAGAGAAAATCCTGCCTTGATTCAGCCAGACACACTCCTAGTGGGCTTAGAGCGGGATCGCTATAGATCATTCGTTGGGTAGGGGCGTATCAACGCTGTGTACCGACAGAATGTGTGTGTTCTCAATTGACATTGGTATCACTTAGTTACCTGCGGTTGAGAGAGAATTACTTTTTGGGAGAAAACTATGGGTTGGCTACAACGAATTTTTGGGAAGGAAAAGCCTGCGGGCGCTCAAGTCAATCCTGCTCCTGCTCCTGCTACGCCGGAAGTGCCAGCAGCTGAACAAACTGCAACCGGCACGATCGCACCTGAGCGAGTAGGGCTAAATGGCGAATATGACCAGAGTGGTCTTGCCAAGCGGGTTGCTCTTGCGTTTGACGAAGACTCCACGCTTGACGACGTGGAAACCCTCTGGGTCGCGCAACTTGGTACAAATGTTGTGCTGAAGGGGAAAGTGCCCAGTCAGGATGTGCTGAACAAAGCGATCCAGATTGCTAACAGCGTGAGTGGCGCAACCGATGTCACTACGGCTGAAGTAACTGTGGGCTAACGATCGGGTTTGTTAACGATCGCGCTGCTGCTGGTCAGCACGAATGTCTCGTTAGCTCATCACGTTAGCCGAGGCAAGCGATAGCGAGTAATGCATTGCTAGCGATCGCTTGCCTTCACTCCTGACCAGCGGCTTGCTGCCCGTTAAGCGGTACCATGAGGGATGCAAACGCAGGAATACCGCAAGCTATGCCCAATGCCTATGTGATCGGTCTGGGAAAATCGGGACTCGCAGCCACCCGACTACTCAAGCGTGAGGGGTGGCAGGTAGCAGTCAGTGATTCCGGCAGTTCCGATGGATTACGGCAACAGCAGCAGGTCTTGACCGCCGAAGGCATTACGGTGCAGTTAGGCGAAGCCCTTACTCCTGCTCGTGTGGAGGCATTGCATACAGAATCTGTCCAGCGGCTTGTCGTTAGCCCTGGTGTGCCCTGGGATCTACCAGGGTTAGTACGTGCAAGAGAGCTAGGCATCGAAACGATCGGCGAAACCGAGCTGGCGTGGCAACACCTGAAGCCGTGCCCCTGGATTGGCATTACAGGCACCAATGGCAAAACCACCACTACCGCACTCATTGCTGCTATTTTTCAAACCGCAGGGTTAGCCGCTCCCGCTTTTGGCAATATTGGGTTTGCCGCCTGTGAAGTGGCGCTCAGTGACAAAAAGCCACGCTGGGCGATCGCCGAACTCAGCAGCTATCAAATCGAATCATCGCCCTCGATCGCGCCTCGCATTGGCGTGTGGACGACCTTCACACCCGACCACCTGAGCCGCCACAAAACGCTGGAACGCTACTGCGACATCAAAGCCCAGTTACTTAACCAGTCTCACCATCAGGTCTTCAACGGCGATGATCCATACCTGCATAACTTAGGCAAACAAGCGTCCTATCCAGTCCGTGAAACTGCCTGCTGGACCAGTGTTAACGGCAAGGCAGCGTTAATGGGCAACTCGCCTCACAGCGTCTACATCGAAGATGCCTGGGTACGCACATCTACCGAACTAATTTTGCCCGTGAGTCTGCTGCGAATGTCGGGAGCGCACAACCGCCAGAACCTCTTGATGGCAGTCGCCGCCGCAAAACTAGCAGGCATTGATAAAAGCGCGATCGCCCATGCCATTGCCAACTTCTCTGGCGTAGCGCATCGCCTGGAACACATTCGCACCTGGCACGGCATCGACTTCATCAATGACAGTAAAGCGACCAATTATGATGCCGCTGAAGTAGGACTCTCTGCCGTCAAGCATCCCGCTATCCTCATTGCAGGCGGCGAAGCAAAGCAGGGCGACGATGCTGCCTGGATCGCTGCCATTCAAGCTAATGCTACTGCGGTACTTTTGATCGGCAACGCTGCCTCCGCCTTTGCCCAACGCTTACAGCAGGCAAATTACTCCAGCGTTGAGATTGTAGAAACAATGGAACGAGCCGTCGAGCGATCGGCAACACTCGCTAAACAGCACCAGACCCCCGTTGTCCTCCTCTCCCCCGCCTGCGCTAGCTTTGACCAGTACCCAAACTTTGAACAACGCGGTGAACACTTCCGTCAGCTTTGTCAGGCGTTGCCGGAGTGAAGGGGTGAGGAGTGAGGAGTGAGGGGGGAGGGGGAAGGGGTAAGAGAGTGAAGGAGTGAAGAGTCAATCGAACTCAAAACTCAAAACTCAAAACTCAAAACTCTCCCCACTCCCGCCTCTGGCAAAATCAACATTGCATCCCCAAAGGAGTAGAAACGATACTGCTCAACGATCGCCACCTGATATAAATCCAGCAAGCGTTGTCGTCCAATCAGGGCACTGACCAACATCAGTAAGCTTGACTTCGGCAGGTGAAAATTTGTCATCAACCCATCGACGACTCGCCATTTATAACCGGGGTAAATAAACAGGTTCGTCTTGCCGCAGAAGGTCTGCATCGTACCGCTTTGCGCGGCTGTTTCGAGCGATCGCACAACCGTTGTCCCGACAGCAATGATGCGTCCACCGCGTGCTTTGGTTTCTTGAATCTTCGCCACCGTCTCTGCCGGCACGTCTATCCATTCAGCGTGCATCGTGTGGTTGGTAATAGACTCTGCTTCCACTGGGCGAAAGGTGCCGACACCAACGTGTAATGTCACAAATGCCTGCTCAATCCCGTGTGCTTGCAAGCGTTGCAGTAAGGCAGGCGTAAAGTGTAATCCTGCGGTCGGTGCCGCGATCGCACCAGGGCGATCAGCATAAACCGTCTGATACTGCTCTGGTTGTGCCTCTGAATCAGTGATATAGGGTGGTAGCGGCACTTGCCCAAGCCGCTCAATCCACTCGTCTAGCGTCGTTTCTGGTGGCACGTTAAATTGCAGAATGCGTCCACCTGTAGCTGCATCAATTGTCAGAACTGTAGCACTTAAGCTGCCTGCTGCTTGCTGGTTGTCTGCTGGCTCCTGCCCCCCAAACACGATCGTTGTACCCGGTTTGAGCCGCCGACCCGGTTTTACCAGTGCCAACCAGCGATCGCTCGTACCATGTACAGTGTCCTCTGATGAGTCGATAGTCTGTGGCTCTAGCAGCAGCACCTCTACAGGCATCCCGCTTGTTTTGTGCCCGTACAGCCGTGCTGGAATCACGCGAGTGTTATTCAACACCAATAAATCGCCCGATCGCAACCAATCTGGCAATGTCTGCACGATCGCATGGCAATGCCGCACCTGATCCTGTACCACCAGCAACCGTGACTGATCCCGAGGAACGCATGGCGTTTGAGCAATCAGATCCTCAGGTAACGTATAGTCATAAGCAGTCAGAAGGCAATCAGAACTCATTGCAGGCAAGTTGGTTTTAGTAGAAGCAGTCAGCAGCCACGCTTAGTACACTCGCATCTCGGCTACACCTACCAAGTCTGCTTACGTAGACTGGCAAATGGTTTAGTGTAATCTACCTAAGGATCGTGGATTAAATAACCTGTAATTCTGCGTAGGATGCCGTTAGCGTAGCGTAACGCATCAATGCCTGGAGTTGATGCGTTACGACTAGCATCTAACACATCCTACAAAATTCGGTGTTATTGCATTCTCATTCCTAAGTGGATTCTTTGTTGGTAGACGTGGCTTTAACCGCCAGTTGAGCCTTCAGCCTTTAGCCCTTAGCCTTCAGCCCTTAGCCTTCAGCCTTTAGCCCTCAGCCTTCAGCCCTCCCGAATTGGGTGAAAACCCGCTCTGGTTAGAGGGTTTCTCCCCTGGTATTTACTGATACGTTTAGTGGAATATAGATGGTGTAAGCGGTTGCTGGGCAAAAACTGTGGTGGACTATCTGTATTATCTTGCAAATGCGTCCCTTACATTAAGGGTTGTAGAGTATCTACACTGCTCGAGTCGGCTTCCAGTCAGCTTTATGACCGTGATCCACCAGATTGATGGTTGGATTGTAAAGGTGAAAATGAGCCGTTGCCTGGAGCCTCACGAACATGGAGACTTCCGAGCTTTGATGCATGAATTGGGCATTCCATGTGACCCAGGTATTCGTGTCCAAATGGCACTGTGGGGTTTGGAAACAGGGCAGTCACCCGTTGAAGTGATGCACCGCTATCAAGTTGCAGTCGTTTCCCACGGCACACCAGAGCGCGAGGAGATTGAAGCGTTTCGTCAGCAGTTTGTGCAGGGGTTAGGCTACTGCCCAGAGACGTTGGCGTAAGGTGTAGAGAAGCGGACGTGTTGCTAGCGCTTCTACTGTCTTGATAGGTTCTATCGGATACATTCTAGTCGAGCGTGAAGGCAGCAGGAATATAGTCTTGAAGCGTCAGGCTATAGCCAGCGATCACCCTCTCCTTCTGGCTGACATCATCTGACAACGCAGTTGTTTCGGGCTTATACCGACAGCAGACCAGCGCTACATCGAACTGGCACGGCAATTCTGCCCAGTCGGGATGATCTGCTAAAAAGAGTTGTGCCGTTTTCCAAAGTTTCGACCGCTTACGGGCGGTGATTGCCAGCGCCCCATCACTATCCCAGTTGCCCCGACTGCGGGTTTTTACCTCAACAAACGCCAGGGCGATCGGCTGCGTTGGTCGTTGCGCTGAGGGCTGACCAACGACTAAATCGAGTTCGCCCCACCGACAGTGCCAGCGTTTCTGCAACAAAAGCCAACCACGATCGCAGAGCCATTGAGCAACCAGGGCTTCACCTAAGGCACCGATATCTGGCGCTTCTGCTTTGGTGCGGCGCTTGCGGCTTGTTTGAAGCTTTGGTCGTAGCATAGCGGCGGAACCAAACGAGATACTAAGTCTTTCCTTAATATCGACCATCCCAGCGCTAAACTCACGGTGCTGAAACGCTCTACTGTTTCGGTTTGCTGCTGCCAAGCCAGAAGCGCAACGGATTCAGGTAGGATCGAAGGAGTCGCGATCGTATCCACTCACCCAGCAATGAAGCGTCTGCTCGATGCTGTGAGCAAGTACGAAGGCGCTACAACGATCGCAGTTGGGTTCGGTAGTAAGCAGCAACAATGAGCAACAAACGATGGGGCACGGCGATCGGTCAGCACTTTAAACAATGGCTTGCAGCACTGCTTAAGCAACAGGTATGGCAGCAGCGACGGACAATCATGGTAAGCCTCGTCTGTTGGATCGCGATCGTCCTTAGTCTCTGGCTCGTAAGCCCCCTGCCTGTGTTGGCAGATGACTATAACCGCGACTTTCTAGTCGGTGCTGATTTTGCTGGCAAAGATTTGACCGATTCTAGCTTTACCAAAGCAAACCTCCGAGGCAGCAACTTTAGTCATAGCGATCTGCACGGCGTAAGCTTTTTTGGTGCCAACCTGGAAGACGCAAACTTTGAGGGTGCTGATCTGCGAAACGCCACGCTAGATGCCGTACGCTTTACAAATGCTAACCTGACCAATGCCAATTTAGAGGGAGCGTTTGCCTTTAATGCCAAATTCGGCGGCGCGATCGTAGACGGTGCCGACTTCACTGATGTTGATGTACGGCGGGATGCTCAGACCCTCCTGTGCCAGTCAGCAAAAGGGAAAAACCCCGTCACCGGACGCAACACACGCGACACACTGAACTGCAAAACGTAGGATGCATTGCTCCCTGAGCCAGTATGTTGATACCTTGACCAACAACTTGTAACAGGGCGAAGCTTAGTCAAGCAGCTTTCGCGCTGGGGTAGCGTTATGACTGACGGCATTTGGTGTTCTTTGGTCAGATCGCACGCCGTCAGGATCACTTACTTAGACGATCGCGTTTCAGCTAGCAGCTTATTTAATCTCCATCGGCGAGCGCGTCTCTAGATCAAACTTGTACCCGTGGGGAAGAATGTGCAGCGTTGCGTTGCACAAAGCCAGGGGTTCATCTCGCAAGAGTTCTTCGACATTATTGTGGGTAATGTTTGCCACATCCACAATGGTGATCGCGCCTGCACCAATCACTTCCAGCTCTTTGCCGTTGATCGCGATCGCGGTGTTTTCATCAATGCCAAAACCGAGATGAACAGGCTGCTGAGCGATCGCAGACAGTAGCCGTCCCAGGCGACCACGTTGGGCAAAATGCTGATCGATCACCACTCCTGGTAAGAAGCCCATCCCTCGATCCATGCGAACCACTTCCATCCGTGGATTCGTTTCAGACTCGCCTTCCACGATCATCATATCGGGCATCATTGCCGCACCAGCGCTTGTGCCAGCGATGACAATACCGTCAGCAAACCGTTTGTGCAGCATTGCATCCAGTTGGGTATCCTTCAGGCATTCTGTAATGCGAGCCTGGTTGCCACCTGTAAAGAAAACACCTGTCGCCTGCTGAATTAGCTCCAGACCTTTAGCATCATCAGCATTCTCTCGCTTAGCAGTGTCAACTACTTTGACCGATTCAACACCCAGACGCTCAAAGATATTAAGGTACATTTGCCCAACCTCTCCGGGCAACCCAGTCGCAACCGTCATGACAACAATCCGTGCCTGTAGCCCACCAGACCGGCGGACAAATTCGCGCAGAATCGTGCAATCGCCTTCTTTATCTTCTGCGCCACCAATAATGACCAGTTGCCCATGCGTTTCTGGAAGTGCAACACTCTCCTGCACTCCGGCAGCGTCTTCCTGAGATGCCATCACCGCCGATCCTTGAGCCTCGTGTACTGTCATAGTGTCTCCGCGTTATGTTGAGGTGGTATTTCAATAAAACATAGCGCTCTGCACACTTGCCTTTATCGTTCGGTAGATTTTGCTACATTTCCTACCAAAAAGCTCTTTATTAAACTGACTTTATCTCTCTGGAGCCGATCGGTTTTCGTCGATCGCTAACACCAGGGTCGATCGAAAAAAGAGTAAACAATAAAAAACCGGCTCAGTAAATGAACCGGCAGCAAATAAAGACTACAGCAATAAATGAAGGCACCGACCAACCTTAGACATTACAAATGCAGCACAGCAAAAGTCAATCAGGCGAATGCCCAACGTCCGTCCAAAGCCGTACTAAGCAGGTTGCTGCATCAAGCGAGAGAGGAAAGTACGCGCATGGTTGAGGGTTAAATGCTTGGGCTTTCCTTCATACACAATCTGGTAGGAATCAGGATA
The DNA here is from genome assembly GCA_041744955.1 of Stenomitos sp. Taxonomy (GTDB): domain Bacteria; phylum Cyanobacteriota; class Cyanobacteriia; order Leptolyngbyales; family Leptolyngbyaceae; genus Stenomitos. Next base: position 21,346 of record JBGTJW010000205.1, read on the forward strand.
TTCACTGTCACCATATCCTGAAATTAAGTGCCGATGGAAGGCGGCTTCAGCCAGCTCATGCACTTCCATTCTCAGATTCAACACTGTTTCGCTCATGGCTGTCTTGTTCATAAAATTATGATCGAATAACAAAGCGATGTCTCTGTTCTATACATTGCACGCTATTGTTTCACCCTTCAAAAGTGGTATTTCTTAAGGCATACTTTCAGGTGTTTTACTATTAGCGCTTCGCAAAACTGCTACAGATCTTAACCTGCGGTAGAAGAACGTGTGAGAACGATGGGTCTAGGGTAGTGAAGGTCTACAGGAGAAACTAATTATGGTTGTGGATCAAAGTGTTGATCTGGTTCGCGTGAATGCCCGTACGACAGATGCCTTTGACATCTTCAATCTCAGGCATTACAGCGGTTCTAATCCCGATCTTGGCACAGCAGCAGCAGCGTTCGATTTTGCTCTGGTAGAAGCAAACCCGCCTCGATCGCTGGAAGATTATGTTGCGGTGATTGGCGATCGCTATCCCCTTTTACTGAAAGAAACACATCAATCCTACGCGCATCTGTTTGCTCGCACGGTGGCTGAAGTGAGCAAGCTAGAGATGGATCTGCATATCACTCGGTGGGCTGTCAGGCAGCAGGGCGATCGAACCAGGATCGCGGTACAGGCAATCCACGCACGCACCAGTCGGGCGATCGTTTACTGCGTGTGGGACTGGTTTGAAGCCATCACGCGCGATCGACGTTTTTGGATCGAAGACCAGATTGAGGTACTGAAAGAGACCTTTCGTGACTCCGTTTTTGGTGGTCCCACCGTTTATGCACTGCTGCAAACTGCCTATGACCTTAGCATTCCCACCTTTTATCTGTGGGATGAGCGGCTCATGCAGTACGGCTACGGCAGAAAGCAGGTGCGAGGCATTGCTACCACCTTTGACCATGACAGCCACCTTGATTCAGATTTCACTACGGGCAAGGATGACTGCAAAGCCTTCCTGCATACGTTAGGTTTTCCTGTCCCCCACGGTAGCATTGTCTACACGGTGGCAGAAGCGTTGACCGCCGCCGATCGCATTGGCTATCCCGTTGCAGTGAAGCCAGTTGTGGGGCACAAGGGCATTGGTGTCACCGCAGGCATTATGGACGAAACGGAGCTAGAGCAAGCGTTCGATCGTGCGGTTGCAGCCGTTCCCGAAGATCAGTCCATTCGCATCATTGTCGAAAAAAGCATTGCAGGCAAAGATTTTCGCTTGCTTTGTGTCGCTGGTAAATTTGTAGCCGCTACTGAGCGTCGTCCGGCATCAGTGACAGGGGATGGCAAGTCCACCATCGACGAACTGATCGTTCGAGAAAACCGCACGCCAGCAAGGGTTGATACACCTACCTCACCGCTGGGCAAAATTAAGTGCGATGAGTCAATGGATCGCTATTTGGACGAGCAGGGTTTGTCGCTCGATTCCATTTTGGCAGCCGATCGCACCATTTATCTCCGCAAAGTTGCTAACCTTTCGGCAGGTGGTTTGAGCATTGATGCCACCCGTCAGATGCACCCCGATACCATCATTCTGGCGCAGGATATTGCCCAACATTTTCGCCTGACCTGCCTGGGTATTGATGTGATTGCCCAAGATATTTCCAAGTCGTGGAAGAAAGGCAATTTTGGCATTATTGAAATCAATGCGGCTCCGGGCATCAATATGCACCTGAAGCCTGCGATCGGCGAAAGCGTTGATGTTCCCGCTTACCTTCTCAAAACCTTCTTTGAAACAGGCAACGCGGCTCGTATTCCGATCATTAGCTGCAACCGTATTTCTGTCTCAGAGCTGCAAGAAATTGTGGACTACATTTTGCGTCACCAGCCAGATTGGACGATCGGTGCTGTCTGTGCCAAAGGTGTTTTCATCAATCGCTCTGAAAAACATCAGCATTCAGACTACAACACCAATGTTCAAAACTTGCTACGCAATCCCCAACTCGATTTGCTCATTGCCGAGTATCGCGAAACTGTCCTCGATCGCGATGGGATGTTTTACTACGGCAGCAACATCGTTGTTTTAGATGATCCCACTGAAGTGGAGAAGATGCTGGCTCGCGATGTCTTCGAGGATTCTGTAGTGGTGATCAAACAAGAGGACACCGTTTCCATCCATCGCAACGGATTAATTGAGCAGTATGAATTAGGCGAAGACGAGCCATTTAGCCGAGTTTACTTGAAAGAAATTGCCACGCTGTTGTAGGGGAAGGAGAGGAGAGAGGAGCGTGAAGGCAAAAGGCAAAAGGTAAAAGGTAAAAGGCAAAAGGCAAAAGGATGAGGGCTAAAGGCTAAGGGCAAAAGGCAAAAGGCTGGGGTTGAAGTCAACTCAAAACTCAAAACTCAAAACTCTTCCCCTCTGCTCCCCTGCCTCGCCTACCCCTCCACTCTCCCACCCCATCACCCCACCA
>JBGTJW010000206.1:0-1999 GCA_041744955.1 Stenomitos sp.
AAAGCACTACCCAAACTCAAATGGAGATCCCACGATGAACAGGCTTAACTTCAGGAACAGCATCCGCCTGCTTCTGATTGTCACTCTCTTTTTAGGAACGCTTACCATCACTTCTCTAGGAGATATCATGAGTACTGCAAATGCACAAGCCAACAAGCCCACGATCGCGTTCGTTCATGGTGCGTTCGCCGAGTCTTCTAGTTGGAACGATGTATTGACGAAGCTAATCACGAAAGGTTATCCAACGGTTGCTGTGGCTAATCCTCTGCGCGGCGTTAAGAGCGATGCAGATTATGTTGCCAGCGCCCTTAAAGACATCAACGGACCCATCGTGCTGGTTGGGCATTCTTACGGAGGCTCGGTCATTACCAATGCCGTCAATGGTAACAGGAACGTGAAAGCACTGGTTTATGTTGCTGGCTTCGCTCCTGAGGCGGGCGAGACTGCCATTGAACTCTCAGGACGTTATCCGGGCAGCACACTCGGACCCACACTCGCGCCACCCGTTGAACTGCCCGATGGTGGTAAAGACCTCTACATTCAGCAGGACAAGTTCCACGCCCAGTTTGCTGCGGATGTGCCTGCTAACGACGCGCAACTGATGGCTAGCACCCAGCGCCCAATTACGGAAACCGCGCTGAACGAAGCCTCCGGTGCGCCCGCATGGAAATCTACCCCGTCCTGGTTTATTTATGGCGATCGCGACTTGAACATTCCTCCAGCGGCACTGTCTTTCATGGCGAACCGTGCTAACTCAAAGGAGACCGTTGTTGTGAATGGCGCGTCCCATGTCGTGATGGTTTCCCATTCAGATGCCGTTGCCAAGCTCATCGATCGTGCTGCAACCACGCCATAGAAGAAGCGTAAACGCATCTGGATACGTTGAGTGATATCGAAATACCTTTACCGTTGATTCTAAAGCAAGGATGGTTAGCAGAGATGGAATTTATGAAAGCAGCCGTACTGACAACATTTGGTGGTGCTGAGAGTTTTGAGATTCAAACTGTGCCCAAGCCAATACCAAAACCTAATCAGGTTCTAGTAAGGGTGTGTGCGACATCGATCAATCCAGTTGATTATCAAACTCGCCGTGGTGACTACAAAGACTTGGTTCGATTACCAGCAATTATCGGAGTTGACATTTCAGGAGTGATTGAGACAGTTGGAGAGTCAGTGACAGACTTTGAGGTAGGAAACGAAGTTTATTACTCGCCGCAGATTTTTGGAGAATCTGGCAGCTATGCTCAATATCATGTTGCTGATGCAGGGATTGTTGCGCTTAAGCCTTCTAACTTGTCGCACATTGAAGCAGCGTGTTTTCCTCTTGCAGGAGGGACGGCTTGGGATTGCCTAGTAACGAGAGGCAATCTTCAGGTTGGGGAATCAGTTCTAATTCATGCGGGTGCGGGTGGTGTTGGTTCTCTTGCGATTCAACTTGCAAAAGCGATGGGAGCCTATGTTTTTACAACATGCAGTTCTAAAAATCTCGATTTTGTTAAAAAACTTGGCGCAGATCGAGCCATTGATTACAAAAACGAAGATTACGCGGAAGTTATTTGTCAGGAAACAGACGGGCTAGGTGTTGATTTAGTTTTGGATACGATCGGTGGGCAAACAATCCAGCGTAGCCCAGAAATTATTCGCCCATTCGGCAGGCTTGTGAGTATTGTAGACACTGAAACGCCGCAATCACTCATCGAAGCATGGGGCAAGAATCTGACTATCCATTTTGTTTTCACGCCACAGTACCGAGCAAAATTAGATGCTTTGACAAAACTAATCGAGCGTACTCAGCTTCGCCCCGTCATTGATTCAGTATTGTTTTGGGATCAGGTCGTTCTGGCACACCAGCGTCTAGAGCAGGGAGGAACACGGGGCAAAACTGTACTGAAATTTACAGAAAATTAGACTGGCTTCACGGCGTTGATAATTGCTAAACGGATCGGAGTTCGATTTTTGAAGGTCAATATTGAAACAAGTTCACTAACATCACAAGAAT
>JBGTJW010000207.1:0-2908 GCA_041744955.1 Stenomitos sp.
ACCCGGCTCAAAGGGCACGAATAGGTTCACCAGCGGAAATTGACCGTATGCCCTGAAGAATTCATCATCCGGCTGTGCCACTTCGCCTTCCATCCGGTAAACACCTTGCGGAGTTTGACCACGGACAAAGTTCGAGCTTAGGTCGTGAATCGATCGCAGCAGTAGCGGCACTGACCAGAGTTGCCCGTTTGACTGGCGCACAAACGCACCATTGCGGTCTTTAAGCAAAGCCTGACACAGTACAGTCCGATCGCGCTGGCAGAGGACGTATAAATGCGCCTGCTTGGATGCGATCGTCCAGTTCAACAAATCCCCCAGAGGCGGCAAGGTACTGGGTGAAATCAACTCTGCCATCTCACGCAGGGTGGTCTGTAAGGGGATCGTCGTTGCCCAGTTGGGAAACCGTGCCTTGACCCGTCCCACAAGCGGTTGAATTTGTTCAGGCGACAGTCCGCCGTTTGCCAGCCCAGACAGCGACATGGCAACCCATTCGGGGTCTGGGCTACGGTCGATCGTCTGCCGAAATTGGTCGCCGAGGCTGGCGTACCGGGTGGGATTGCTCAAGTAGAGTTGGGTGCCCACTCGCGCTGCCATATCGATCGTGCGTTTCTGTGCATCCGATAGCCTTGGGCGGGTTCCCAACGAGAGAATTTGCTCGATCGCCTCAGCAGCAAACGCTTCCTGTGGCTGCACAACGGCGGTCGTCCAGAGCAAATTGCGCCAGTGTTTTTCGTTCTGGTTGGTGACCGGATAGCGAGCGAGGCTGAAGTTCTCAGGGCGAATCTGACGACTCTGCTCCTGACGCTGTGCCGCTCTAGAAACAGCCTTTGCCTGACTTTGTTGACGATTTCCTGCTAGCAATTGCGGGGTATCGGCGATCGATCGGGAAGTAGGCTTTAACGCCAGTCCGCCCAGAACGAGGAGTAGACCCATTACCCCCGCCATGCCATGCTGCCGGATTGAATGACGATCAAACTGAGGTAAAAAGCGGTTCATCAGCACGTACAAGTATCAAAGAGAACAAATGGATGTCATTTATAAAGAGTTCCCTATTTTTTAGCATTCCTAAGCCGCTTATTCGAGGCTGTGCAAAATCTTAAAAAAACAGAGGCAAAATATTGCTGAAAAGAGTTTGTCGCTAAATTCACAACAAAATGGGGAACCTTGACACGACTTTGAAATTCTTCACAAATAGAGACGCTATGCTACCATCTTGGTGGCTAACACGGCTTTAAATCGTTCCTTAGTCATTTTCTTGGTGGTGGAGGAGAGTACAGAAGTGGAAGTGCCCAATCGCATTTCGTCGGCTTGTTCAGGTATACAAGTGGTAAACGCTCATCTTACGAGCGCACAGCCCCAGAGAAGTCATCCGGAACCGATTCGGGTGGGCGTGATCGGTGTCGGTAATATGGGTCAGCATCATACTCGCGTCCTCAGTATGTTAAAGGATGTCGAGTTGGTGGGCGTGTCGGATGTCAACGTCGAACGTGGCATTGATACGGCTAGCAAATATCGAGTGCGCTTTTTTGAAGATTACCGTGATCTGTTGTTACACGTTGACGCAGTATGTGTCGCTGTCCCAACGCGCTTACACCATTCGGTTGGCATGACCTGCCTTCAGGCGGGTGTACACGTGCTGATCGAGAAACCGATCGCTGCCAGCATTGCCGAAGCCGAATCCTTAGTGAATGCAGCCGCAGAGTCTCAATGTATTCTGCAAGTTGGGCATATTGAGCGGTTCAACCCTGCGTTTCAAGAACTGAATAAAATTCTCAAAACTGAAGAGCTGCTGGCAGTCGAAGCGCATCGGATGAGTCCCTACGCCGATCGTGCCAACGATGTGTCCGTAGTGCTGGATCTAATGATTCATGACATCGACTTGATGTTAGAACTAGCAGCCTCCCCCGTCGTTAAGCTCACCGCTAGCGGTAGCCGCGCCTCTGATTCGGGCTTTTTAGACTATGTGACCGCGACCCTCGGCTTTGCGAATGGTATCGTTGCCACCCTTACCTCCAGCAAGGTAACGCATCGCAAGATCCGCCGCATTGCCGCCCATTGCAAAAATTCACTCACTGAAGCCGATTTCCTCAACAATGAGATTTTGATTCATCGACGCATGACTGCCAACTGCATCACTGATCACGGTCAGGTGTTGTATCGGCAAGATGGACTCATCGAAAAAGTCTACACCAGCAATATCGAACCACTCAATGCTGAATTAGAACACTTTGTTGGCTGTGTGCGAGGTGGCAGTCAGCCGTCAGTCGGCGGTGAACAGGCGCTCAAAGCGCTGCGGCTTGCCAGCTTGATTGAGCAAATGGCGCTTGATGGTCAGGCGTGGCAACAAAAAGATATTCAGTTGAATGGTCTTGCTCAAGCGATCGCTGTTTAAGCGCTGCAAGCCAGGTCGCTGAACTCATTCAGTTCTTTCCATCTAACTGGATCGTTTAATTAATTGGAGTGGGTTCAGCTTGACCAGTTGAACCCATTTTTATGGTTGGCTTTGGAACATGCAGTAAAAAAATGCTTTTAAAGTAGCCTTGGCGACTAAATACTCCTTCGGAGAAGGCTGCGCCAACGGAGACGCTACGCGTTTCTTGGATGCCAACGGCTTTACGCAGCTACAGAGCCAAACCTGCCGACGCAGGTTATTATATGAATCTATTTGACATCTCTTAGAGTATGAATCAAGTGCTTCAACTGATCTAATTGAGATCTCATGCCTTATTCCAGCAGCCTCTCTGATGCAGAATGGGAAATCTTTGAACCCAGGGCAAACGCAAGAAAATTATTGAGCCAGAATTCTGAGGAGATAGGCATCATCCCACCCTGCCTTTTTGCGCTTGGCTGCAATGCCCGCTTTGGTCGCTTTGTCTTGTCCGAGTAGGTTAAGCGCAAGGTGCCGCAG
>JBGTJW010000208.1:0-12896 GCA_041744955.1 Stenomitos sp.
CAGACCCAAAACGGTTTGTTCGTTAAAAAGCACTCTGACAATGACGTTTTGAATGCAAAAAAAGGCGGAAGACAGTAGAACGATTAAAAAACCCAGCACTGGCAAAAGTTATGAAGAACAGCCCGACTCAAACCCACTGAACGCAATGGTTCCAAGGGTTACTCTAGACGGTAGTGGAAACCCTCGTTGAGTCTGCTCAAGGCTAGCGTATAGTTTGCCTTGCCTGTTGCGTAGTGAGTGTTAGAAAGTCCCTCTCAAACCCCAAGCACCGCATTATTACCAGGCAGTCGTCATCGCACTACCGAGACAACGGTTGCTCAAGCAGTGCCAAACCGAAATGCCAACAGTGAAGGGCGTAAGGTTACAACGATCGTCGTCCAATCACTTTCAAACCTTGCAGAATCTCGGTCAAATCTCCCTCTGCATCAATGACTTGATAGATTCTCGATTGCGCGTACGTGGGCGATGGCTGCAACATGAGCTTCAAAAACACAGTTTCTCGTCCGTTTGTCACCATGCCAAAGCGATCGTCATCGCCTGAAGTTGGAACAGCAGATTGGCTGAGCATATAGCTCAGTACTTGCGGAATCCCAACAGTGACATCAAAGCGAGATTGCTTGGACTCAATGACCAGCACCCACACACGCTGCTTGACCACCAATACATCAATGCTGCCCGTGAAAGTTTGACCCGCATCAGTTGCGATGAGTTTTGTCGAGACTTCGGCACGGATGGAAAAGGGTGATTGATAAAAGCCTGCCAAATCAAGTAACGGCGCAACCACAACGAGTTTGACAACCTCCTCAAGGGGATTGGTTTCGCTCATGTTTTCGTAGTTGCGCTTGAGACGTGTCAATGCCTGTTGTTCAAAGTCTGTCAATGGCTCTGCTGCTGTTAACCATTGTCCAAAAAAAGGATCGGCACGATCGCGAGTCAGTGCAAAGGCTTCTCTCAGATCACTCAAGCTGAGACTGCTAATGGGTTGAGGGGCTGTGGCTGCTTCCATCCTTTTAAGATAAGCGATTTTTCTAGCAGTGGTCGTTCAACCAGGACGATCGCTCGTAGCCCTCAACCCAAATTGAGACTTCGACGTGAGCGCTCAGTCAAACGCGAAGTCGAAAGGCAGCTTAGCAATCATTACGTCCAGCCACTTAGAACGATACGAGGATGGACAAGGTAGTTCCCGACCCACTTTTGGGAAGCGCTTCCCAAAAGTGGGTTATTTTGTTTTGAGAACGGCTCATGTTGAAGATCAATGTAACTCCAACCCAAAAACTGAATAGGAGCGCCAGCTAACCCTTGCGTGCATCGGACAGCTTGGAAAACTCTGGCTTCGTTTCGATGTTGTTTGCCGCCGGTGACACTCGCCGTTATCTAGCGCACCAAACTTTAGTTAAGATGCAGAGGCTGTCCATATCGAAACAATATGTAACTTGAGCGATGGCATCACATGTATAAAGTTTTTGGAGATATGTTGTCGGGTAATTGCTACAAAATTAAATTGTTAATGCAGTTTCTTGGTATTGAGCATGAATGGATTCACCTTGATATTCTTGCTAGTGAAACGCATACTGAAAAATTCAAGAAAATAAATCCAAACGAAAGAATACCAGTCATTGAATTGAGTGACGGCAATTATCTTTGGGAATCCAATGCGATTTTAAATTATTTAGCAGAAAGTACTGAGTTTCTGCCCCTGGAGAAGTATGAAAGAGCTAAAGTCTTACAGTGGCAGTTTTTTGAACAGTATAGTCATGAGCCATATATTGCAACAGCAAGGTACATCAATAAGTACTTAGGATTGCCCAAAGAGCGAGAGACAGAATACCATGCCAAGCAGATTGGTGGGCATAAAGCACTTTCAGTAATGGAGAAACACCTCGCTGAGAATAAATTTTTCCTTGGTGCTAATGTAACTATTGCCGATATTAGCCTGTATGCATATACACACGTAGCTGATGAGGGTGGGTTTGATTTGTCTGAGTATGTAAATATTCAGCGATGGTTCCGAGATTTTGAGGGTATTTCTGGTTATATAAAGATGGCAAGAGAGAATGTATAATAATCCACTTACACACTGACCGTTTTGACTTAGTTGGTTGAGTTCAAGAGTTTGCTGGCGGCGGGTGAAGCAGGTTGTTATGGCTTGCTGCGAGGACGATCGCAATAGTGCGTTTCAAAGGCGATCGGTTTACCACTCAGCCGTGCGCTATCCTGGCGAATCGCTTCTGCATTGCCCCAAACGATCGCCGCATCATTGCGATCATTAACCTCGGTTTCAATCTGACTACAGTATTGGTCATGGTCACGAGCCACAAAGAAGCCGTAAGTCCGACAGGCAAGCGGACGGGAGTCATAGATCCGGCAGGCTCCCTCTTGCTCATCGAGATAAGGACATACCACCGCCGCACTTAACGTCTGCTCAACCTTTTGCCGCAGCAGTGCCTCAATCTTTTGCTCAACCATCGCCTGAACCGAAACTGGAAGACTCGCCACAGCGGCATCCACTCTTGACCACTCGGCTGCGCTCAGTTCGGGCGGCTGGGCGAGGTGACGACAACAAGCGTCACACCCACGGCGACAGGGCCACCAGTCTCGGTCAGCCCGAATGGCTTGCACTCTGGCTTCGATTTGTTTGTCCAAGCTTTGCAATGGCTGGCTACTTTGGCTCATCCCGTTATCACCTTGAGACCTTAGGCTGTATGTTACAGCGATCGCCCAAGCGCAGCGAAAGGGTGTCAAAAAAGGGTCGCTTTTTCCCAAGGGTTAGTGCTGCTTACACGCAACTAGCCAGAGGCGCGTTCAATCCCGTGAGCGATCGCTTTTTTCTTAAAGCTTGTATGAAGTTTGTCGCTTGACTGTGCTGGGGTTGTGCCAGTTGCACCTGTATCAAAAACGGTGGCAAAAGAGAGGTTGAGACGGGCGATCGCGACCGAGCATCGGTGGAGCCGTCTCAAGGGAGAGGCTGATGGCTTCATCAACTGTATTTCCTGGAGGGCTGTGGCTGTAATCGCTCCATGCCGCCAAATTGGGTTAACCAGGCAGTGGTAACGACCCAGTGAATCAGCGTCGTGAGCAAGAGGGAACCAGTGAGAAAGTAGACCACAGTGCAGGCGGCACCCAGTAAGCCTGTTAAGGTCAAGAAAACGGGGTTGAAGAAGGTCGGATTACCAACTTTGTAGAACGTTTTAGCGTTCATTGGATGGTACGCAATAAACAAAAGGAGACCGAAGACTGCCCAAAGCAGCCACATTAGCTCAGTCACTCCAGCTCGAGGAGAGGGCAGCAGCAAGACGCGAAAAAGGAACTCTTCCAAAAGCGCAGGCAGGAAAAACAAGCGTATTGCTAATTGCAAGTACTCCCACCCAGAAGCGTGCCAGGGTTTGTAGCGCAAAAAGCGTTGGGAGAAACCAAGCGGTAGAGCGATCGCCCCATAAAGGAGTAACAGCCAGAGCGCAACGTGCCAGTCCGACCCCGTGGGTAGGCTCACCGCACCCAAAATGCGGGTGAACAGGATAGTGACGAGTGCCACCCTCGTTCCAGGTAGTGTCCACAAGGCAAAGACTTGCGTTGGAGCGATCGGCAGAATCGCGGGATTATTGCCGCCCACCTGGTTAGAGCGCAAAAACCACAGTTTTGCACCGTGCCGCAGAAATTGCAGGCTCAGTTCATCTTGTGCCTGACGTGGCAGAATCGTTCTCCAGCTTTGCAGAGCAGTCAAAACATTCTCCGGGCCATCCGCTGCACGGACAAAAGTAAGCGGTTGAATCTCAGTCCCAGACAGAACATGAGCATTGGCTTGCCAGTCTTGTCGCACTAGCCCAAAGGGGGTTAGTTCTCGTTGCAGATCATTCCCCAGAGCGATCAGCCGTTCAAAGCGCTTAACGGTCGGATCATCCGGATGGGAAGACCACCAGCGTTGCATCTCTGGACTGGATTCAACCTGTTGGCGAATGGCTTGAATCGTTGCAAAGAGTGCCTGGTTGGCATCCTGCACACAGGAGGTTGCCGCTGTGACACTGGCAATACCCGTACCATCACCCGTGCGATAACGAGCGGCAATGATCCGCAACTGACGAGTCAGTTCGGAGAAGGGTGAAAGCTTGTAGCCGCCAAAGTCATAATCCTGCCCGATCGTATCCAGTTTCACAATGACATCGGCAACCGGGCGGGTTCCGAGCCACCCCCGTTGAAGGTTGCCCATGTAATTCGTCCAGGAATGCTCTCCCGAAATTACGCCTTCAATATTGTTGGCGTAGATCTGTTGATAGCGCACCTCTAGCTGTAGCTCGTTGGTAAACGGATCGCGAATCACCGTTGCTAACCCGTAGGCAAAATGTCCGGTGACAGTGCCCACAGCAGCACCTTCCCCACTCCTGCCGCCCCTGCCGCCAAAGAGATGCATGACTAGTGCCCGATCGCCCTCTTGCCACTGGTCGATCGCCGCTGCGGCGGTCTTTGCCTGGGGATCAATTAAAACCGTTTGCAGTGTACCCTTGCGTTGCTGCGTGTTGTGCCAGTTTTGCTCGTGAATGTAATTGAGACCCTGACCTTGATCGAGCAAGACTTGCTGTGGTTGGAGTTGAAACAGCGATCGTGGTTTGATAGCTTGCACCGTAAACAGTCCCGTTTGGTCTTGGGCACCGTACAGATACCAGCCTGCCGCTCCTGCCGGGGATTTTTCTAGCGCTCGTGGCGTAGAGGCATAGACTCCATTGCCATCGATCGGCTGTTGCGGAATGCGAACCACTGCTTGCACACCGTCAAATTGTCTGGTTGCCGGATTATAGTGCTGCACCCGAAAGAGTTCACTGGGGCAAGGCGGTTCACCCGGACACGCTTTGGGTATAAATTGAGGCGGCGCATTTGCCACCGTACCTAAAATCTGTACAAGGGCAACATATCTGCCAGTGTCTAACAGCGGTTCTTGCTCAATTTTTAAGACGGGTTGACCATTGGGCTGCTGGCTCAAGGTTGCCGCTACGAGTGACACCGTGACATCATCCTTGGGTCTGGCTCCAGCGATCGTTTGCAACGGACCTACCCGCGATCGTCCATTTAAGCGATCGGCGAAAAGATCGGCTTTTGTACGACGGAGTGCGGCTATGAGCGGCGAAAAGTTCACATCCCGTGTGACCGCTACCACATCTCGCTGGATCGATCGCGTCTGGCTCCATGCCAACCGCACCTGCTTGCCAATCAAAGCCGTGGTGTTGGGCGGCGCATGAGTGACCTCCATCCATACCCAGTCGGTTCCACCTTGCTCTTGTGGCTTGGGCAAAATGAGTCGTCCCATCCAAGGAGCCACGGGGCGGTAAAGATCCGTCGGTAGCGTTTGCTTGACTGGATAGAACGCTGGCTGGTTAAACAGCGCTTTGCCCGTGATGGCATAGTGAGATTCTACAGTGATGCCAGGACTGCTATGTAAGAGCAGCATAGCAACGGCAACAAGTACCCCAAGCAAGAGCAAAACCAGGCGATCGCGCACGGGGTGCAGAATGCGGGTTATAAGCCTGGTCATAAGCAAAGGTAAGCGTGACTCAACCAGTTCAGGGTGCCCAAGCGGGTAGGATAATCCCACCCGGTGTGACATGGTGTATTCAGCCATCGGGCAAACGCAACAAGAGAAGTGCCTCTCTCTTTATTAAAGAGAAACCGTTATCCCTTACGGGTTCTCTTTAGTAATAAAGCAGAAGGGCAGACTTGCTTTGCTCTTCCTTCCGCCTCACTCAGGTTCTCGCTAGAGTAGGGACAAGTCAGAGGGTGCGCCTATCAATTTAAGATTATCACAAACGTTTTTCGGCACATTCTTTAGCAGGAGACGACAATGAATATCCTGGCTTGGCTCGTTTTAGGGTTGATCGCGAGTCAGCGCAAAGGTTTCTCTCAGATCACTCAAGCTGAGACTGCTAATCGGTTGTGGGACGGTTGCTTCCATCTTTTCAGGATAGGTGATCTCGCTAGAAGCAGTACACTCATGCTCTCAATCATCACTTGATTAACTAAAACTGGCGATCGCTCAACTACCACAGTCGCCACTGTCACTATCAATACCACAATCGCCGCCCCAGCTACCATCACCCTCAGAACCTGGATTACAAGGTCGTATTTTTAGCCGATCGCCGCGATCGTAAAGGAACCTTTGAAATCGAAAAATCAACGCGAGTCCAAACGCTCCGCATGAGTAAACGGCAGCGCTTAACAGCAAGTCATTTAGCTTCAGTTCGCATCCTGTTATGACTGAAGCTAAATGACAGCCAGTGAAAAACTAAGCAAAGCGATCCAAACTGCTAACTTAACCACCAAAATCGCCACCACCGCAATCACTGCCGCTACTACCGCAGTCTCCACCAGACCAATCACCACTACCAGAACTATGAGTTCCTTCTGAGAACCAAATGTTGAGATTACTGGAATCAGATTCAAGATCGCTAGACTCAGAGACTTTGCAACAACCGAGTTTGAGAAAAAATCTTTGAAGGCGATGACCTAAAGCGATCGCAACTATCGCTAACGCAACAAGAAGGGCGTTCACAAAGCTTGCACTACTAACTTGTTGGTTACTTTCTCTAGTTATCAGGGCGACACTAATTAAGCTGATAATTATCCCAAGCGCAAGCACTCCCATAGCTCTGATCCGTATTATCAGAGCTAGTATCAGAATCCCAAATGTAACACTGCCTATAATCAGTTGTGGATCATGTTGAGATATTGCTGTAGAGATGAAAGATAAGCCTATAAAAATGTAGTACAGCGTTTTCTCAAATGTGGGGTGCTTTTGTTTTCTGTTTGAAATAATGTCTGTTTGGGTATCCGAGTCCATACGGGTCAACCTCGATCGCACGCTTCATTCAATGATTCCCCTTATTCTCGCACAGACCTTTAAATGAAATTCTTGGGCATCGACTTAGGCTGGAGTTCCGGGGCAAGTGGGTTGTGCTGCCTTGATTGGCAGGATGGGAGGCTAGAACTAATTGATTTACGACGAGAGGACGACACCGCAGCCATTCTTGCCTGGGTGGATACCTGCATAGCACCCGATGAATCTGGCGTGATTGCGGTCGATGCGCCCACGCTGATTCCCAATGCGACCGGGATGCGGCTGTGCGATCGCCTCACGCACAAGCATTTTGGTCGCTACCACGCGGGTTCCTATCCTGCCAATTTGGGCTTGCCGTTTGCAGCGCGTACCGTTGCCTTTGGTTTGAGCCTGGAAGCAAAGGGCTTTCACCATGCACCTGCGATCGTCCCCAAACAAGCTGGTCGGCATCAAATTGAAGTGTTTCCCCATCCCACGATCGTCCATCTCTTTGGGCTGGAGCGAATCTTGAAATACAAAAAAGGCAAGTTGGCAGACCGACGAGTGGAACTGGCTCGGTTGCAGCAGTATTTGTGCGATCGACTTCCAACCTTCGAGCCTGCCCTTGATGTCAACCAAAGCAAATGCCTGCCAAACGAAATCCCGCTTAAAGGCACAGCTTTGAAAGCGTTGGAAGATCAATTGGATAGTCTCATGTGTGCTTACGTCGCCGCGCACTGGTGGTACTGGGGTCTAGAACGCAACATAGCTCTCGGCAACCTCACCGAAGGCTACATTATTGTTCCAAACTTGGTTACAGCGTTCTAAGCAGGCAAAGTAGAGGTGGGGGAAGGCAGAGGGCAGACGGCAGAGGGCAGAGGGTAGAGGGCAGAGGGCAGAAGGAAAGAGGAATGCGACTTCCATTCAATCTGCTGACTTCTGCCTTGAAAACCCCAAACTTGTCTCTCGTTCAAACAAGCACTGCCACACTCGTTCTACTAACTAACAACTAACAACCAACAACTAAAAACTAAACCGGAGGCACCTGCGGCAACGCCGGATCCTGGTCTAAGTTGCCCATGTTGGGAATATCGACCTCGCCCGTCGTCAGAAAGCGGAACGTTTCTTGGTACAGGCTTTGCCAGAAGCGGTTGCTCATACCCTGGCTGACTTCTGTTGGGTCAACCATCGGATGCGGCACCAGATCCATAGCGCGGTAGAGATAGTAGCAGTTGCCGTCCTGCTCTGCGCCCGTCTTTTCGTAAAAGTCTTGATTCGTTTTAACGTCTGCTGCATCTTCGTTTTCGGTCAGCACCATAAAAATGGGCACTTTTTTGAGCGAGTTGAGCGCTGCGGGACTCATGACGACACCGCCACCAAAGCGATCGGCTGCGGTAAAGCACCCGACTGGAAACTTCAAGTCCGGATCCCAACCCATTTCCTTAATGTCGAGTGGACCCGTGAGGTTGACATATCGCCGCCGTTGCTCGTCATACACTCTTAATAAAGGCGCATAGACCACAGCCTTCCGCACACGATCGGGCTGTGCTGCCGCTAAAGCCAACGCTACGGCTCCACCCACCGATAAGCCCACAGTGTAGACGGCTCCAGGGATCGACGCGATATCTGCTAGCCGAGCCTTTGCGTGGGTCAGGTATTCTAAATGGGACGAGATGAAGTATTCGTCAAAATCGGGATCATCATAGGTCTCGATCGACTGCACAATATCTAACAGGCGTGGCTCGATGCTTACCAATCGCTTGACTAGCGCGGCTTGCTGCAAGGGATTTGGCTGGGCGGCAACGTTCGGATTGTTAGCAAGGTTGGCGAAGTAAGTCTGTAACACTGGATCTTGTGCCACTTTCGCTTTCAGCGGCTCGGCAATTTCGGGCTTGAGGTCAACTTGCGCCCAGTTTTTAGCAGGGTTCAGCAGCGAATGCCCAAAGATTGACGGCTGGTAGACATTGAACCCGTTTTGGAACAAGTAATCTGCCAAGCGCCACATCTGATGCGGTTTGGCGCTGAACCCATGAAACAGCATAACCGTACCGAGAATGGGTTTCCCTGGCTCATGAAATAAGTAGTAGGGATAAGCGCCCTCGCGTCGATCGGGGTGGCTAGCAAGGCTGGCGATGTAGGCAGCGATCGCCTGCTTTGCCTGGTCAAGTTGCGTTGCTGTAGGGGTTACAGATGGCATCATGCAGAATACTCCTGGGGGCTAGACGGCTGAACCGGGTTGCTTGAGAAGCGCTAACGCTTCAGACATAGACTCGCGATCGAGTCCTTTATCAGGACACACCGCCCTTTGCCTTAACGGTAAGAAGCCGCCAAGCATTTGGAGCGGGTGTTGCCTGCATAGCTCAAACTACGCACCTCGCCCAGATTATTCCGCACATCAGAAAATATTGCAATTGCTGCGCGCGATGCTCCCACGTCCCATCCAACCGCGCTGCCATTGGTGACTAAAATTCCCCGCCCTCAGTGATTGCCCTGGCTTATGATTGCCAAAGCCTCCACTAACAGCGGGGAAGCGATTTTATGAACGGTTCTACGCTCTGTTCTCTAAGCGTTCAAGACATAGCTTGAATAATGTAATCAAAATAGGGTCTGGCTTCAGCCGCATCATCGGTCGAAAGTAGCTCTAGAGAAGCCACTTTCAGGCAACGGATCGCTTCTGCCATACCAGGAACAGGTACACCCAAAGCGTTGTACATTTCACGTGCACCGACCAGACCGATCGCTTCGATCGGTTGCTTATCACCTGCCAGAATCCCGTACGTCACCAGACGCAGGTACCAGCCATAATCACGCAGGCACAGGGCACGCTGCTTGTCGCCATAGGCATTGCCGCCAGGAGCGATAAAGTCTGGACGCTTTTTCCAAAGTTGCTTACTGGCTTCCTGCACAATTTTTTTCTCATTTTCCGATAGCGCCGCCGCAATGCGGGTACGCTGCTCGCCCGTTTGAAAAAATCCTTGCAAGCCCTGAAGCTCACCCGTGGTGGGATAACGCAGTTCATCGTCGGCTTGCAGAATGACTTGGCTAACTACACTCATAATTATGGTTGTGTCTCTGCGGATATCTCTTTGTAGTTTAACGACTCAAGGGGACACAGCGAAAGAGTAGAGAAAAAACGATGAGCACAGTTTTACAATAGTTAACATTTGCTTTGGGGAAGAAGGAGCCGGAAGTGGGGTAAAAGCGGCGATCGCGACCCCTTTGGTGCCCCTTTTACCAGCAGAATGGTGCCGCTCTGTCGCTATCCACTCATCTGAAACTTCGTGCAACCCGCCTTGCTGAGAGAGTTGATAGTATGGAGGCTTACAGTAATTTTGAAGCAGCGTCCACACCGAAGGCTATAGAACGTGTGGTCGTCATCATGCTGTGCCCTTTTCACAACGAGGTCGTGTGTCTTTAACTTCTCTGCCGTCTGACGATAACTTAGCTGCACCAGCAGAAACTCCCTGGCAGCAAGGACAGGTCGTTGACGTGACCATTACTGACTTGAGCGATAGCGGCGATGGTGTCGGTCGATCGCACGAGCGCGTGGTTTTTGTGCCCGATACGGTGACGGGCGATCGGGTGCGCGTACGACTGTTGCGCGTCAAGCCTCAGTATGCTCACGGCAAGCTGCTAGAGGTGCTGGAGCCCTCGCCCCATCGGATTCGTGCCCGCTGCATCGTGGCAGATAAGTGTGGCGGTTGCCAGTGGCAGCACGTTGATTACCCCTACCAGCTTGCCGCCAAGCAAAACCAGGTTGTGCAGGCGTTAGAGCGCATTGGTAAGTTTAGCCAACCGTTGGTGTCTCCCATTCTGGCAGCGGAGGCAGATCTGGGCTATCGCAACAAGGCAACGTACCCACTGGCGCGATCGCAAGCGGGACAAATTCAGGCGGGCTATTACCAGAAAGGCAGTCATCACATCGTTAACCTCAACCAGTGCCCGATTCAGGATGTCCGACTGAATCCTCTTCTGGCAGAGGTGAAGCAAGATCTGTACGATCGCGGCTGGGGCATTTATGACGAAAAACTCCATCGGGGCAAGGTGCGTCATCTCGCGCTTCGCATCGGTCGTCGCACAGGCGAAATGCTGCTGACGCTAGTGGTGAAGGATAAGAACTTATCGGGACTTGAAGAACAGGCGGAGGCTTGGCTGGCACGCTATCCCAAGCTGGCGGGTGTGTCGCTGAACGTGAACCCCGATCGTACCAATGCCATCTTTGGGCGCGAAACCGTTTGCGTTGCGGGACAACCCTACCTGCACGAAACCTTTGCGGGGTTGACCTTTCAACTGCGACCCGACACCTTCTTTCAGATCCACACCGAGCAGGCAGAAGCGTTACTGCAAACGATCGTCGACGAGTTGCAACTACAAGGGCATGAGCTGTTGCTAGATGCCTACTGTGGGATTGGGACGTTTACCCTACCGTTAGCGGCACGAGTTCGGCAGGCGACTGGGCTAGAGGTGCAACCCGAAGCCGTTGAGCAAGCCAGACTCAGCGCCAGCTTGAACCAGTTAGAGAATGTCACCTTTACCGAAGGAGCCGTTGAAGCGCTACTGCCTCAGTTAGATGCAAAACCTGATATTGTGCTGCTCGACCCTCCCCGTCGAGGTTGTGATGCGGCGGTGATTGAGGCACTCACCCAGTTGGCACCCGATCGCATTGTTTATGTCAGTTGCAACCCTGCAACACTCGCTCGTGATCTAAAACTGTTGTGCGAGAACGAACACTATCGCCTGACGCGAGTCCAACCCGTTGATTTCTTTCCTCAAACGCCACATGTTGAGTGTGCCGCGTTTTTGGTACGGTAAGGGCGGTGGTGAGTGATGACGAGCGGGGGAAGGATGAAAGTTAGTGAACTGATCGAAAAACTGAGTGCCATCAGCGGTCAGCCGTTGCAGTCGGCGGTCGGTGAAGATGCTGATTTGACGGGTGTTGCCGCTGTCGATGACGCGATCGCAGGACAGATCAGCTACATTGAGGGCGCAAAGTTTGCAGCACAGATCAAAACAACGGCTGCCAGTGCGCTCATTTTGCCCAGGGATGCAGCACTCCAGGCAGCAGCTAGCGATCGCAACATTGCCTGGATTGAGGCACCCGAACCACGGCTGATGTTTGCTCAGGCGATCGCGCTGTTTTACCAACCGTTTCGTCTGGCACCGTCGATTCACCCCAGCGCTGTGATTGATCCGTCAGTGGAACTGGGAGCGGACGTGGCGATCGGCGCTCATGTGGTGCTTCAGGCAGGGGTTAGGATTGGCGATCGCGTCTGCATTCACCCTAATGTGGTGGTGTATCCAGAGTCAAAAATTGGCGATCGTACAGTGCTCCATGCCAACTGTGTGATTCACGAACGTACCCAGATTGGTGCGGACTGCGTGATTCATGCGGGTGCAGTCATTGGCTCTGAGGGCTTTGGCTTTGTCCCGACTCGTAACGGTTGGTACAAAATGGAGCAGTCGGGCTACGTGGTTTTAGAAGATAGCGTAGAAGTGGGCTGCAACTCCACTGTCGATCGTCCGGCAGTGGGCGAAACCCGCATTGGACGCAACACTAAACTTGATAATTTGGTGCATATTGGTCATGGTTGCCAGATTGGGCAGGCGTGCGCGATCGCCGCTCAGGTCGGGCTAGCAGGTGGTGTGGAAGTCGGCGATCGAGCAATTCTGGCTGGGCAAGTGGGCGCTGCCAACAACGCGAAGATTGGTGCAGGCGCGATCGCAACGTCCAAGACAGGCGTACACGGCACCGTTGATGCAGGGCAAGTCGTCTCTGGCTATCCCGCTGTTGATCACAAAATTTATCTGAAGTCGTCTGCCATCTACAGCCGACTGCCAGAGATGTACCAGACCTTAAAGCGGTTGCAGCGTCGGTTGGAAGGGGGCGATCGTCCGCAGTCCTAGTACGCCATTTGTAGAAGTAGACCATGCAAAAAGGGGAAGCCACTATAGCCTCCCCAGGGCAAACGCAAGAAAATTATTGAGCCAGAATTCTGAGGAGATAGGCATCATCCCACCCTGCCTTTTTGCGCTTGGCTGCAATGCCCGCTTTGGTCGCTTTGTCTTGTCCGAGTAGGTTAAGCGCAAGGTGCCGCAG
>JBGTJW010000209.1:0-9108 GCA_041744955.1 Stenomitos sp.
GCTGATAGCCATGCTGGATGCCCCTCGTCCAGAAGTGCGTGATGCCGTTGCTCGTTGTCGGTCGGCAGGGATTCGCCCTGTCATGATTACTGGTGATCACCAACTGACGGCTCAAGCCGTAGCGGAAGATCTCGGTATTGCGAAACCCGGCGATCGTGCTCTCACTGGTAGCCAATTAGAGCATCTGAGCCTGGAAGAATTGGCAAATGAGGTGGAAGAGGTAAGCGTCTACGCCCGTGTTGCTCCTGAACACAAGCTGCGGATTGTGCAAGTGCTGCAACGCAAAGGGCACGTCGTCGCCATGACAGGTGATGGCGTAAACGACGCGCCAGCCCTAAAGCAAGCCGATATTGGTATTGCGATGGGCATTACGGGTACGGATGTGAGCAAAGATGCCAGCGATATGGTGCTGCTGGATGACAATTTCGCCACGATCGTCGCGGCAACTGAGGAAGGGCGTGTCGTCTACACCAACATTCGGCGCTTCATTAAATACATTCTGGGTAGCAACATTGGTGAACTGCTCACGATCGCAGCCGCACCGCTAATTGGTCTCGGTGGTGTGCCGCTATCGCCTTTGCAAATCCTCTGGATGAATCTGGTGACAGACGGTTTACCAGCGCTGGCGCTGGCAGTCGAACCCGCAGAGCCTGACGTAATGAAGCGTCCGCCCCACGATCCGGGCGAGAGTATTTTTGCGCGTGGACTGGGCACTTACATGATTCGGATTGGGATTGTGCTGGCAATCCTGGCGATCGCGCTGATGTCATGGGCTTATGGCTACACAAACGCTAATCCTACGGCTGACGATCCGAATGGCGATCGCTGGAAAACGATGGTTTTTACCACCCTATGTATTGCCCAAATGGGTCATGCTCTGGCAATCCGTTCCAATACGCGCCTGACGATCGAACTCAATCCGCTGACTAATCCCTTTCTGCTAGGAGCGGTGGTTGTAACTTCACTGTTGCAGCTAGCATTAGTCTATGTCCCCTTTCTACGTAGCTTCTTCAACACACATTACTTAAGTGCTTTTGAACTCGGTGTTTGCCTGGGTGTCAGCGTACTGATGTTTGTGTGGGTAGAGTTAGAGAAGCTCGTGTTTCGGTGGTATGCCAGAACGAAGAAGTAGCAGGTTTTGAGTTTTGAGTAGCGCTTTGCGCCGCTACGCTAGAGAGTTTTGAATGGCATCTTTAACTCAAAACTCTCAATTCGTAACTCATTACTCTACCCATGTATCTCAAAAGGCTTCACCTTCGCCAGTTTCGCAATTACCTGGATCAGACCGTAGAGTTTGATGCGCCGAAAACCATCCTCTTAGGCGATAATGCCCAGGGCAAATCTAACTTGCTGGAGTCGGTGGAGCTACTCTCAACGTTGCGATCGCACCGGACTTCTCGCGATCGCGACCTCATCTACACAGGCAAATCGAGCGCTCAAGTTGCGGCACAGCTAGAACGGGACGTTGGCTCGATCGACCTTGCCTTTACCCTACGCCTCAATAGCCGTCGCACCGTTGCCATCAATAGCGAAACGGTACGACGGCAGCTTGATTTCCTGGGTATTCTCAACATGGTGCAGTTTTCGAGCCTGGATCTCGATCTGGTGCGTGGCGGACCAGACCAGCGCCGCAACTGGGTAGATGGTCTTTTAATTCAGCTAGAACCTGTTTATGCTCACATTTTGCAGCAATACAATCAGGTGCTGCGACAGCGCAATGCCTTGTTGAAAAGCAAGCAGCGGTCAACGTTCAATGGTCAGCAAGCAGGACTACCAGAACAGCCATTTGACCCATCCCTGGCGCTCGAAATGCAACCCAGTAAACCATCCCTGGCACCCGACACCCAACGTCCTCAGGATGAACTTGCCCTTTGGGATGCCCAACTTGCCGCAACGGGTACGCGGGTGATTCGGCGGCGTGCCAGGGTCTTGCAGCGGCTGGCTCCCCTCGCACAGCGCTGGCATCGTGACATTAGCGGTAGTACAGAAGAGTTGACCATTCACTATGCGCCGAACGTTGCGTTAGAGCAAGATGAGCCAGCCTTAATTCAGCAAGCATTTCTGGCAAAAATTCAAGAACGGGCGATCGCTGAGCAGTACCAAAACACGACGCTAGTCGGACCCCATCGCGATGAAGTTGCCTTCACCATTAACCAAACCTCAGCGCGGCAATATGGTTCTCAAGGACAACAGCGTACGTTAGTGCTGGCGCTGAAGCTCGCCGAACTCAAACTCATTGAAGAAGTCATTGGCGAACCGCCCCTGCTTCTGCTTGATGATGTGTTAGCAGAACTTGACCTCAGCCGACAAAACCAGCTTCTCGAAACGATTCAAGACCGGTACCAAAC
This sequence comes from Stenomitos sp., assembly GCA_041744955.1. Lineage (GTDB taxonomy): Bacteria > Cyanobacteriota > Cyanobacteriia > Leptolyngbyales > Leptolyngbyaceae > Stenomitos. The sequence continues at coordinate 2,349 of JBGTJW010000209.1, forward strand.
ACTGATTACAACGACGCATCTCGGTTCTTTTGACGCACAATGGCTGTATTCTTCCCAGATTTTTTCGGTGAAGCAGGGGCAATTAGCAGAAAGGATTTAAGCAAGGATTTAATCATTAGCTGTTAGCTAATTTTTCCAAGCAATCCAAAGCAAGCGCAAACGCAAGATCCCCGACTTCTTCAAGAAGTCGGGGATCTGAATCGCCCTTGACTCAAAGTGGTTTTATTTATATGTGTAAGAGCCAAGTTCACAGAGGTTGAGTTGGCGTTCATCCAGTTTGGAGCCGTCTGCAAAAACGCCCAGTATGTCGTAAGTGCAGGTAGTGAGACCATCAGCAATCTCCACTGTTCCTGCCTCACCAGGCTCTACCGATTCAGTTAGAAGATTCGATCCCCAATCATTGTTTGAAGAGTCTTCTACATAAAATTCAACCAGTGGGCTATCGCTACTGTTTTTGAGTGTAAAAGTCAGATCTTCTGCCAGTGCCTTTTGACCCATCATCAACAGTGTAGGCAGCGCCAAGACAGTTGCAGCCATAACTCTAGAAAAGGAACGTTTAATCACTGAATACTCCTAACTGGGTGATAAAGCCGAGTTCTTATCTCTGGCTCTTTCTATCAGTTAAGTCAGTTTCAGGGTGAATAACAATGATATTTCTACTGGCTCCAGTTTATTGCTAGCCGGAATCTCCGTAGTTCGCAGCTTGACGATCGCCCCTCTGAGAGTAATTTGACTTCAGGGTATACCCAATGCATTGTCTCAGCCGTCAGCCATCAGCGTTGAATTTAAAGCTGATAGCTGACCGTCGATCGCTAGTCGCTAGGCTGCATCTTTCAATTCAGCCGTTTTTACGGGCAACTGTTTGGTCGCATCACCGCGCAGCACTTTCACCTGTAACGTTTGACCCAGACGGCTATTTTCCACGATCGTCTGTAGCTGTTCGGCTGTAGTAATTGCCTGCTCGTCAATCTGAGTAATTACATCCCCACGACGTAGCCCTGCTTTAGCGGCAGGCGTATCAGGCAGCACCCGCACGACAATAACGCCGTTGACCTCTGGCACGACAAAGGCAGAATTGGGATCACTGTTGTTCTGTCTGGCAAGCTCTGGAGTTAACAGGGTCATTTGCACACCCAGGTAGGGGTGGATAATGCGCTCACCCTTCGCCAGTTGATCTTTTATTGCCTTCGCTTTGTTGATGGGGATGGCAAAACCAATGCCCATGGCATCGGCTCGAATGGCAGTGTTGATGCCAATCACTTCACCCTGATCGTTGACTAAGGGACCACCGGAGTTCCCAGGATTGATCGCAGCGTCTGTTTGAATAAAGTCCAGGCGCTTGTCAGGAATACCAACTTGAGCGCTTGAGCGCTTGAGCGTGCTGATAATGCCCAGCGTAACGGTGTTGTCTAAACCCAAGGGGTTGCCAACGGCGATCGCCCAGTCGCCCACTTGAATCTGGTCAGAATTGCCAAGCGAGGCAACAGGTAGACTGCCACCGTCGATTTTGACAACTGCCAGATCTGTGACGGCATCGGCACCGCGCACCTTGCCTTCAAAGATGCGTCCATCTTTTAGAGTGACTGTTACTTTGTCTGCGCCATTCACCACATGGGAATTGGTCAAAATAACCCCACTACGGTCAATAATGAAGCCCGATCCTTGTCCCCGCAGGTGTTCTTCGCGGGGCGATTGGGGGAAGCCATCTTCACCAAAAAAGCGACGAAAGAAGGGGTCTTCTAGCATGGGATCAGGGCTACTGCGGCGAGTCACCGTTCGCTCTGTATCAATACGGACGACGGCTGGTCCTACCAGGTTCACTGCCTTTGCTACAAAGCTACCCTTGCCAGCGGCTTCTGGTATCTGTTCTGGTTTAATCGCGGCAACGGATGGCGACAAGGTACTTGCCTGAGCTGGCAGGATGGGCACCATGGGCAACGCCAAAGCAACCATGAGTATGATCACCAGAACATCCACAAAAAATGGGCGTAACAAGCGGGAAGTTGAGAATCTCATAGCACCGACCTACAGGTATCAAACGTAGCTGTTTTGTTTCTACACTTATTTTGACAGGCTAAACTCTAAACTGTAGTCATCACACAGACCAAGCTTTAACCTGGGCTAGAATCAGGAGTACATATAGTGGATAAGCCAACCCCAATGGCAACTTCTGAACGTCCCCAGAACCGAGACCATCGCTTGGAAGAACCCCCCCTTCACAGCCATGAGCCTGACGCTTCTAATCATCCTCATGTGCATAGTGATGAATCGCTCAAGCGTGTTGTTAACCGCTTGTCTCGCATTGAAGGGCACATTCGAGGCATCAAAATGATGGTGCAGGAAAGCCGTCCTTGTCCTGACGTGCTAGTACAGGTGGCGGCTGTCCGTGGAGCGATCGATCGCGTTGCTCGCATCATTTTGGATGAGCACTTGACGGAGTGCATCGGTCGGGCTGCTAAAGAAGGCAACATCGAAACTGAGATTGAAGAATTAAAAGCAGCCCTCGATCGCTTTTTGCTTTAGCAATGCCGACGGATGCCTGCGATCGGTATCCAGACTGCACTAGATCATCAATCGCTCTAGAGCGTGCGGGTCGGGAATGGTGAGGATATCGCGATCGCGCATGATCAGCCCCTTCTTTTCTAGCTTGCTCAACACCCGTGTCACCGTCTCTCGTGCTAGACCGCTGAGGCTACTCAACTCACGGTGGGGCAGATTGGGAATTTCAGTGCCAGTTGAAACTTTCTTGCCCTGACCATCTGCCAGAAACAGAAGAATGTCTGCCACTCGTGAGGTGCTATCAGACTCACGTAACCGCAACCGACGGTTGACCTGACGCAGGCGACGCGCCATCAGTTGTGCTAGTCGAATGCCAGACTGCGGCTCTGTGTGCAGCAGGTTAACGAAATCTTGCGCGGGCATATTGCCAATCACAGTGGGCGCGAGGGTAATCACATCGGTCGATCGGGGCACTTCATCCAGGGGTGCCATTTCACCAAACAACTCGCCTTTGCCCAGGATATTAAGCGTTATTTCTTTGCCATCAAGGTTGTAAGTGCGAATCTTCACCCAGCCATTCAAGATAAAGTACACCGAGCTACCCCAATCATTCTCCAGCAGAATGACCTGATTGGCTGGATGGCTCCGCATGACGACGTGTGCAGTGGCTTTGTCAACGGCAGTTTCCGGTAGCCCTTCAAAGAAAGGAGCCGAACGAATCGATATATTGGCGTGTGTATCTCTGGGACTATACCGATCTTCCATGTGGCTGCCACGTCATAATGCTCGATTCAGGGAAATGATAGTGCAAGGGTGAAAATCTGGTTAACAATCCTGGAACGAAGTCGTTACAAAATTAGCTGCTTGCTGTAAAACACTAAACTTTTGTGCTTCAGAGGGCTGTCTTTTTACCAACGATCAAGCTCTGAAATAACGAGTGTCTTGATCAAACCCCTAACAGGTCGGCTCTTAACCGCTAGATTAGTGCCTTTATTTCATGTTGCTAGAAAGCAGGAAAGTAAACAGAATAGACTCTTGAAGGGCAGATAGACTTAGACTAGATGCACAGAAGCCATAGTCATAATACCCTATAGCACTTCTGACTTAGTGATGATTGCCTCATGATTATGGCTGCGTTGCCTCTTAGCCATCGGACGCATCAGGTTGCCGATCTGCTGCTATGTACTTGCTATTCACTGCTTTGGTGCAGGTTCTAGGACTGGGATTTTGGGGAAATTTGTTACTCTTTACAATTTCCTGACGTACACTTTACTTTGTCCAGATGTAGTGTTCGTTAGCGATCGCTGTTTTCTGGAAAGGGGGTAACGTGTTAACACAAACTGCTTTTATAGGCAGGCAACACAGCCTCCTTGCTCAAACTGAGAATCATGAAGAAGAAAGCAGTTAATCCTTTTACTGCTATTGCTTCTGAAGCCATTTATTCTCAAGTTATCTCAAGTTACTAAACGTTAAGGCTGTCTCTAAGACCCCAACTCAGAAGGTGATGGCGCTAACTGCTCCTCAGTCTGCTTTTTAGGGCGATCGGTACGATCGCTCAACCCGCATTCTTGTAAGCTTTGTCGGAGCGCAATGAAGCTGTTTTGGGAAGCTTAACTATATTAGATGTGGCAGTCATTTTCTGGGCTGCTTCTGCTTAGTACTCGTCAGGGGTTACATTGTGACTTCTCAGAAGGATCAAATTCAAGCGCTGATTACCGATATTGACGGTGTCCTCCAAAAGACAACGCCTCGTCTTCCGTGGGTTGTTTCTGGAGAAATGACGCAACAACGCCAGGTACTTGAGCGTGTGCGTAATTATCTTGTAGCGTTTCAGCGGCGACAGATTGCGGGTGAAGGCTTTGGACAAGCAGAAGCCAGACCAGATTTGCTGGCGCATGACATTTATTACCAGGCACCACCGTCCTACCCCCCGGTACAGGCAGAGTCTCAGTCGGCACCGCAGGCGTATGGACAAAATGAAGCGAGCGCCCAGCAGATGTTACAGGCGATCGTCCAGGAAATGGGTGCTTTGCGCTCTAACCTGATGCAGCCGCTCCAGGCAGATTTAGAGGTTTTGCGCCAGCAACGAGAAGCGTTGACTCAGGAAATCCGTCAGCTTGAAGCACAGCGTCAAGGCTATGCAGGACAGGTGCCTGGTCAGCAGCAATTAATTGCAGAGTTTTTGCAAGCGTTGATGAGTCGGCTGCAAGAAACGTTGCCACAGCAGGTCGCGCAGACGCTCAGTAGTAACCAGCAGGCTCTACCTTACGCCAATAATCTGGCTTTGACAGGGGCAGCACCCTCGGTCATCGCCACTTCCGATGCGCCGTCGCAAGGGTTGGGCAATATCCAGGTGTCGCAAGCCTCATCCGATGAACTGCTGATCCGGCTCGACTCGACGTTGAGCATTGTGTTTGAATCGCTCCAGCGCAATGTGCAGGCATATCAGGAGTCGCTGTCTCAGGGGCTGGATAAAATGCACAGCATGGGACAGCAGGGCGAAGTGATGTTTTCGGCGCTGATCAGCCACCTGGCACAGCAGCTTGGGCGTGAAACGTCGTCTTACCTACAGCCTGCGGCGGATCAGCCACTAGGGCGATCGCCAAGCATTCCCTCATCAAAGCAGTCGCCTATACCAACAGTAAATCCGGCTCTGTTTAGCCAACCTGATGCTGATGCGGCATCGCAGCCCTTTGCGTTACCGTTCCCTGGTACAGAAATCTCTGATAGCTTTGGTGCTGATAGCTTTGGTGATGCCAGCCCTGTCTCGTCTACCAATGTGTCCGTGCCATCGGTAGATTCGGCGATCGACTCTTGGCTGCGTTCTGCCAGTGGTGCCAGTGAGCCATCTGATGTTGATTCAGACGTTGAGGTGGAGCTTGCCGCTTTAGATCTGGAGGGCTTTGACCTGAGCCAGTTAGCTGCTGAGGATGTGAATGCCTTACTGGAGTTAGATGCCAATTTGCTGGGCACCAACCTGCCACCCCAGCCCCTTTTGTCGCCAATAGCCGCCACAGCACCAGAGACACTTGCCGCTAATGCGACCCCTGTGGAAGATACGGCTGACATTGATGCCGCACTTAAACTGCTGGAACAGCTAAGTTCCGAACTCCAGGAGGAGCCGTCTTCAGTTGCGGATGCCGATGCTCAGATCGATCGGATGCTAAGTAGCCCAACCGCTTCAGTGGAAGATGCTTCGACCATCAGCATTCCTGATGATGCAAGGGATGAACTGGATGAGTTCTACGAGAGTTTGTTTGGTACTGACGCGATCGCAGCGTCAACGGACGAGGCAGCCGACTCAGTTGCGTCCAGTGTCCTTTCACCCATTTCCACACTTCCGGCTGGTGCCCAGGCTCCGGCGGACACTCTAGTTGAACCCACTGCACCATCGACTTCTACGGCGGCTGATCCGACGTTAGGCTGGTTGCCAGCAGCACCGTTAGATGCAGCAGCAGAGCCAGAGATTCCGGTGGCGTTGCTAGAAGACGAACTGGTGAACGGCTGGGATTTCGCTGATGCTGAGAGCGCGTTGTCTGACCCTGCGATCGCTCCTGCTACCGATGACCCACTCGCTACTGATGATCTACTGAGTGGCTGGGATCTTGGGGTAGACGATGCAGTAGACGATCGTGCCCCCATCCCATCAGACGAGCCGTCCCTTTCAACGGATACATTGTCAGACTTCTTTGGCGACAGCCAACCATTGGCAGCAGAGGCTAGTGCAGACGTTTCATCGGAACCTGCGATCGCTCCCGCTACGGATGATCTACTGAGTGGCTGGGATCTGGGGGTAGAGGATGCCGTAGACGATCGCGCCTCCATCCCATCAGACGAGCCGTCCCTTTCAACGGATACATTGTCAGACTTCTTTGGCGACAGCCAACCGTTGACAGCAGAGGCTGATCAAGATGTTGCTCCGCCGTTGGCTATTACACCTGTTAACCAACAAGACAAGGTTAGCGAGGATGTTACTGGGCTGGACGATGTCGGCGAGGACGAGATTAGCTCCCTTGATGATTTGTTTGGGGAATCAGAGTTTGGCACCGATCTGCCTGCTGAAGAACAGCCTCTAGAACCCACGATCACCGCTGCTTCTACATCCTCAGCGTCACCAGATCAGCCTCTGTGTACGCCGTCAGCTAGCTCTAGTGGACGGTCTCCTGAGGGCATCCCGACTCAGGCTCCTTCGACCGATCTGGTAGAAGGCTATCTCTCTGACGATCGCTACACGCCTGCCTCGCCTGAGGAAGATTTACTG
>JBGTJW010000210.1:0-3721 GCA_041744955.1 Stenomitos sp.
CCTTCAGACCTTTCCTCGCGGAAACGCCTTTGCCTTAAGCTAGTCGTTATCGTCACTCGGATCTTTTCGATCATTTGGACGTTGGTTCTCCGACAGGGGACTTTCACCCCATGAGTTCACGCCCATGCTGGGCGTACACAAATCGTTGCAGCGGCGGAATCAAGTTAGTCGGTGGGGATGTCACAGTCACTCGCCGCCGCTGAACTCAATCGTTAACGCTTGCATCTTTGCCGAAAATGCTTATTTTCGGCATTGTTTACGGTAAGCTGGGACGCAGCAGTGCGTGTTTAAGGCGTACTACAAAAAACCGCCCAACCATCTTTTTCGGCAAAGTTTTTAAATGCCCTCCGCTCCACCCCGCAAACCCAAAAATCTCGATGTGCGCTCGCGCGAACATTTGACTGCCGCTGAGGTCGAGTGGCTCATGCAAGCGGCCAAGCAGTCCGGTCGGCATGGCCATCGCGATGCCACGCTGATTTTGCTGATGTACCGGCATGGGTTGCGGGTGAGCGAGGCGATCGCCCTCCGCTGGGACCAGGTGGACTTGCCACAAGGACTCCTCCACGTCAATCGCTTAAAGCAGGGTACCCCGGCCACACATCCCTTACGTGGACCCGAACTGCGGGCACTCCGACAACTGAAGCGGGAGTATGCTGATGCGCCTTATTTGTTTCAAACGGAGCGCAAGGGACCGATGACAGACCGCACGGCACGTCATATTATCGCGCGCGCTGGCGAATGTGCAGAGTTGTCGTTTCCGGTCCATCCCCATATGTTGCGTCATGCCACAGGGTATTACCTAGCAGCTAATGGTCAGGATACCCGCGCCATTCAAGCGTATCTGGGGCACAAAAATATTCAACACACGGTGCGGTACACAGAATTGTCACCAGGACGGTTTAAGACCTTTTGGACGGATTGAGTGGAAGAACCTGCTCCCTAAAGCTGGTCTAGGGGTCGAGTTAAACTCAGCATCACTCGATCGCGCCCTTCTGCTTTTGCTTGGTAGAGAGCTTCGTCTGCCGCTTTCATTAAAGCTTCTTTGATAGAAGCATGCTCTGGGAAGCAGGCAACCCCTAAGGGCTTGATTATAGTAATAGAAAAATTCTGGTCGTTAAGGCTGAAAAACCCATGAATAAAGCCTCCTATAGTCCGGCTATGGTTTAGCCCGCTGATGCTCCTGAACGCTCAACTGTCCCATCTTTAGCCATAAATAGGACAGTCTCAAGCACAGAGAACGATTTTGCGCCATTACAGACTTCTCAGTGGCGATCGTCAATTGCCATAAACGGGACAGTTCACCTCAATGACTCACTAACGACCAGAATTTTTCCGCTGCTATAACGGGGTCTGAGTAGCAGCGGACGCTGTTGGCGAATGTGCTACGGGGTTCGAGTAGCAGCAGAACAGTAACGTAAGGTAAGCATCGTTTGTCTTCTGTACCAATTAAACCCTTCTGGTAATAGGAGGCTGAAACCCTTGCTAGACCGTTCTCATTCCCTGTACCAATTAGTCTATAGTCTAATTGGTACGTCTCATTGAGACTAAAAAACACTTTCTGAAATACTTACCTGGTGTGTGTTTCAGCCTTAGCGTTGTTTTCTGTTCCATTACTGATGTTGTTGGCGAATTGTACTATCAAGGTTTTGCTAGGGCCAAAGAGGCAAACCGGGAACGGCGTGTTTTGGCGTGTGGTTGTCCTTGTAGCCATGCCACCATCCGCACCACATTGATCGCCACACTAGTCAAAACGTGTTGCAGATGGGTCTTCGCTAAACTCATGTAGCGTGTTCGTCGCAACGCAAAAGCATTGACTGCTTGTGAGATGGTGCCTTCAACCCCTGCACGGCGATTATAAAGCGTCTGCCAAGCTGCGGTTTGTTGCTGTTGTCGCACGGTTTGGAGCGCTTGATGCTCTGCTTGCGGACGCATGGATCCCTCAATTTTTGGGAGGCTTTTGTCTTGTGTCTAAAGTGTTTTGCACAATCAAACGGCGACCCATTAAGCTATGTTCGTTCGCCCGTCTACCTGACAAATCACACAATCAAAGTCAAAATTTCATGAGTTTCTTTCTGAAATAGGATTCTCCTTAATGTAGGTAAAGTAAGAAGTCATCTTCTGCTCTAGAATAAAAACCCCTTACCATGCCTCAACCTGAATCATCACCCTCAAATCGCTCTGTTTCAATTGGAGCCAATGCTATTAGTAGTGCGATCGTGGCTGGGGATAGCAACAACATTTCTGTTCAGTTTCAGCAAGCCGCCTTGCCAGTGCCAGAAGGTGTTGACATTCAAGCGGAGCTAAATGCGCTAAAAGATATTCTCTTGTCCTTCAATGACCCCATTGCGACTGGAGTGGCGCAGAAGCTAGCGGACGAAGCGAAAAAGCCTCAGCCCGATAAAAGCGTAATCGGCACAGCCCTGGAAACAGGGTTAACTTATGCCAAAAACTTACAAGGATTTGCAGAGGCGATCGACAAACTCCGCCCACATGTGGAGAATGCGGCAGCCTGGTTAGGGGAGAACTGGTACAAACTTTTACCTTTGATTGGGTTAGCCATTTAAGGAGCAGGTGGTAAGCACCAATGGTTGATGAAGCAATTCCCAACGATCGCCACATTGAGGTGCGCCAGAATGCCTGGGGAAGTGCGATCGTCTCTGGGGATGGGAATAAGGTATTCATTTACCATTACCATTTAGCGCGACAGATTCAATCAGAGCCACAATCGAGCTTTGCATCACAACTAGCCCCTAACCCTTATCGGGGACTAGCTGCTTTTCAGGTTGAAGATGCTGACGTCTACTTTGGACGGGAAGCACAAGTTAAACGATTGTGGAATCGATTACGTGACCTAACTGAGCGGGCAGTCCAAAGCACTCCTCCAGTTAGATTACTCCCCATTTTAGGACCATCTGGCTGTGGCAAATCATCCTTGGCAAGAGCCGGGTTACTGCCCGAGTTGGCTCGTCGTCCCTTACCTGGATACAAAGAACCCTATGTCGTGGTAATGACACCGGGAGCTAGACCGTTAGAAGCCCTAGCGATCGTCTTAGCCCGCATTGCCACTCGTGATCCAAGTCCAGCAGGAAAAGCGGACGAGTTTGATCGTCTGTTGCGGCAAAGAAACAGCCAAGGAAAGCACACTGGATTGCGTCTAATTGCCGATACTTTACCAGGTATTGATACTTCCCCATTGGTGATACTCATTGACCAGTTTGAAGAAGTCTATTCCCTCTGCAAAGATGCAGATGAACGCTCAATCTTGATTGACGGGTTAATTGAAGCTGCTGCTGCCCCTAAAGCACGGGTTTCAGTCATCTTGACTCTACGGAGTGACTTTTTGGGAGAGATGCAACGACATCCCCACTTAAGTCAAATCATTGGCTCAGATCAGAGTGCTATCATCCCTCCTATGACTATAGGGGAATTACGTCGAGCCATTGACGAGCCCGCTCGGCAGGCTGGAATGCCTTTAGATAAAGCGACTATAGACTTGCTAATTGAACAGACTAAAGAGCGAGAAGGAGCACTGCCTTTACTGGAATTTGCTTTAACCCGCATCTGGGAAGGATTACAGAAGAGCAAATTACCTGCTGATACTTTACAGGAGATCGGGGGAGTCGGTGGAGCCTTAGCTGGTGAAGCTGAGCGAATTTATAGCGGTCTCTCCTTAGAGGAGCAAGACATCACTCGACGGGTATTTATTGGCGTTGTGGAACTG
>JBGTJW010000211.1:0-11038 GCA_041744955.1 Stenomitos sp.
GGAAAGAACAGGGGGCTGCCATTATTCTGAGTTTGCGGACGCTGAGTTATTCCCACGGTCGCTGGCAGCAGTTCTGGTCAAAAATCAATCAATATGGCTTCAATCTCGCAGAACTATAACATCAGATTTTGGTCACACCCACGGGATGGGGCTTCGGTGGGAAATTTAATGAACTCAAACGAGCGATCGACTTCCATAGTTTCTACACTTGAGTAGGTTTTGCTTCTGAAGACTTCGGTTCACGCACTGCTAGCGCCACAAAGTGAACGATGCCTGTCTCTGCATCCCGGAAATAGCGTTGCCGAAGCTGGTCTTTCAGTGCGGCTGGGTAACGAAAGAGGTTGGGATACTGGGGCGTTCGGCGATCGTGCAGCAGCGCCAGATGGTCTTCGGTTTGCCACTGCCGCTGTATTGCCGTAAAGCGATCGTCACCGTCAGGCGCTTGCTGACCCAGCCAGAGAATCTCATAGCCTTGCCGTCGTTTTTTCCAACGCAGTTCGGTGGTGGCGTTAAACAGTTGCCCTTCGGGACTGAGTGTATCTGGCAAAGTGGTAATCATGCCGCTGACTTGATGGAGCGATCGCAGAAAAAAGAAGTCTCCTGGCTGCGTATAGCGATCGATCAGTTGACGCAGACTTTTGTCGTCCGGGTCGATGGGAATACTTGTATACCCGACGTAGCTCATTTGGCGGCTCCTTGAGTCTGTACAGCTTCTTTCCAGCAGCGAACGGCTTTTACAAACAAATCCCCCTCTATCTCTACCTTTCCTCTCCATTCCATCTGTACACCAAACCCCAAATAGGCGGATTCAGCAGAAATCAAAGTAGATTGTTTATCGGGACAAAGAAACTGGTAGGCATTCCCTTTGCCCAAAAATTCACCTGCACCCAATAAATCAGTTTTTCCCCAGGGAGTGGCTCCAGGCTTTCCTAAGGGATAGATTTTTTCATCCTTTCTCAACTCACAACCGGGGTATTGCACGATCGCGGAGTGATACTCCACTTTGACGTTGCCTAACCCGCGTGATTTACCAAAGCCAATAGCAAACCACCCGTCATTTAAGTCACGTAGGACAAGTGCAATTAAGCCTAATTGTGCCAATGAGAAGTTTTTGAGATGAATACGGGTGGCGAACTTGCCACTAGTGCAGACTTGATAGTTAAACAGAGCTGAATTGGCGGCTGAACCCAAAACGCGGTCGATCGCTACACCATTACGCTCTTCAAGCACGAGAGGATCAGTGGAGTAAGCGTCTTCAATGCGAATGCGGCTGGCAAGAGACGTGTTGCCAAACATCTGTTCCGTGAAGCTGGAGGCTCTATAAACATCCACACCACCAGATTTATTTCTGAGGTGCTGGTCGTCTCGCCCCGTAGAATCATTTGCCCAGATGCTTCCCTGATTGGGGCGATCGCTCCCTACTGTTCTGACAATCCGTTCCGCATGGGCACGCATGGCTCCTTTGAGAGAACTACCCGGCAGATAGATGGTTTTCTCTCCTTCGTGATAAGTCTCGACAAATTCCATATCCGCTTTCGTTGGGTCTGCGCCCTGCCGCCCTGACTTGATCAAGAGCGGTCCCTGAGGTATCAGACTGAGATGGATGGTGCATTGATTGACCAGTTGTTTATGCATGGCGATCGCCTTTTAATTGGAGCAATTATTGAACGGTGATAGCAGTGGCACTGTCGCGAAGCTTGGTAATCAGTGCAGCAACCCAGCCATCGTGTAGGGACTCGTTAGCCGTAATATCCTCTCCAGTCGCGGTTTGGTTGGTGGCAACGTGCTGAATGTAAGCCAACACTTTTTCTTGATCGATGTTAAGGGAATCCGCTGATCGCATATCGTTCCATAACATTTGCTCAAGGTGCAATTCCACTTCGCCCAAACCGCGCGATCGTCCGCCTCCGAGAGGGATTTGGCGGTTCTTGAACTGGTTTAGCCCTAGCATCACCAACCCCAGTTCCCAGTTCTCGGCATTTTCCAAAACGGCATAGAACCGAAACGGCGTTCCGGCAGGTACGACCTGAAACTCATAGAGTTTGCCGTTACTGGCAGTTTCAGTATCACGATCGATGGCAACACCGTTCCGCTCCTGATATTGCCCAAACCAAAAATCAGGTAGCACCGTCAGGTCAGAAATTTGGAGTTTGCCAGCCAGCCAGGGTGCTCCAAAGACATGAGAAACCAGGTCAGTCATTTGCAGCAGGGCGGTTGTCAGCCGTGCGTCATTATCTTTGTTCTGGTTGTCGTCTTTAATGCTCCGTACCCGATCGTTTACATCTCGCTCGGTCAACGAGGACGGATCTTTAGCCAGGTCGGGATGGACGGCTCTGACAAAGCTTTCCAGGCGCGATCGCAAGGCTCCCTTAAAACTGGCTCCCGGAATCAGTGGACGATTCAACACATCTTTGATGACGGGCAAATCCACACTAAGCGGATCGGTTGATCGTCCGGCACTAATACGAAGTGCCGTCACCGTGGTGAGGATACCTGTAATTTCGAGGCGGTTTCTAAAGGTTTCAAACATATGTTGTGCTCCTAGCGCAAGCCTTCTTTGCGTTCTACATGGTCATGAGTGCCGTAATATCGCAACTCCAAGCCGTCTTGGATTTTGCGACAGCTAACTCGCAAGCTCAGATTCACTCGAAAGTGATCAATGCCGTCTGAGTTTTGATAGGGGCTGTAATCGAGCGATCGCAGCGATCGAGTATCTCCGTTCGATTCCTGAAATATATGGGAAACCTTTGCCAGGTCTTGCTGTAGCTCCATTTGCTGCTTGGGGTTTTTAACTCGGTTATAGTCAGCATGGAACGTGTCGGCGTAAAGCAGTTTTGGGAAAGACAGCAGCTTTTGAGACAACAATGCTGCTTTGGCTTCATCCCACGTCAGTTTGCCCCAAGTCGAGAGGACTTTTTTGCCCTCGCAGTCTCCAAGCATTGCTTCGGGAATGCCCCTGGTTTCATCAGCCGATAACCCTGCTCCAGCATCCATCAAAGCAAGTGCAACTGTATGAGGGGCTAAAAGGCTGGTGTTTACCTCGATCGGCAGTCGTGGAATGGTAATCAACTCCGAGTTTTGCCCTTCAAAAATGTAGAGAATTGAGTCAGCGTAGAACATTCCGATCGTGTTCATATAGCCTTGCAAGCTCTTGAAGCTACCCACCAAATTGAAGTACACCGTATAGCTGTCCCGCAAAGGCTTGACGGTTTTTTGCAACCAGACAATTAAGTCATCAATCCCTTCGGCAAATGACTGAGTCGTTGCCATTGATAATCCAGAGGGAGTGTAGCTACTGGCTTGCAGTCCTTGCGATCGCAAAAACGCTTCTACAACGTCTGCGGTCGTTTGTCCCTGGAGGGTATCGGTCGCAATCAGGAAGTGTAAATCCTGTTTCCCCTGGCTTAAGTCTTCGTGATAAAGCCCATAGATACCATTGAGTTCAGCACTGGAATCACGAATTTTTGAAACCTCTGCTTTGGTCAACACCGCATGGGCACGTTCTTTGAGGGTGTTTATAATTGCCTTGACAGAATCTGGAGTTTCATCTTGCCTATAGTTTGCATGGTCACGCAGTTGTTTATTCCAAAGTCGTTCCTCCTCATTTTTCGTATCGATTTGCTTCGTCAATAAACTGGTTCCAACGGTTGAGACAATAATGTTTCGCATGGTCTCTTCTCCTGGTTATCGTCGTTTTTGAATCGGTTTTTGAGAGCGGTTATCTCCCGAAGAACGATCAGGACGAGCTGTTGGATCAGGAGCAGTTTTTTGCTCATTTTCAGGTCTAGAGGCGTTAGTTTGCGCTCCACGTAATGCTGTATGTTCTCGAACGAGGTAGCCCAGATAAAGCTGCGTCAGTTTGAGATGTAAATCAGTAACTTCCCGCGATCGCACCTGTGGTGTTAGATATTGTTTAAGCGCATTGTCATTGGTTAAGCCTTCTGTGATGCGACTAATAATGTCTTCGGCATTCTTCCCTAATCCGTCTAAAGAATCGCTCAATGCTTCACCAAACTTTTTACCCCCATAATTGGCTTTTAAGATTTTGCTAATGTCTTCTGAACGAGCGGTTTGATAGCTAATATAGTTTTTGATGATTTCCAAAGAAGCTGTGCGGTCTGTCGCTGCGACTAGCAGATTGCGTAACGGAGAACGCTGCGAACCTGCTTGACCAATCTGATGCTTTTCTGCTAGCTCCTGCATTTCTTGTAAGATGCCATCCAATTGATAGCGGGTCTCTTGCTCAATCAGGAGGGCAAGCTGTTCCTTTACGAGTGGTTCTGTCGTTTTAGCGTTGAGCTGGTTCATACGGCGTTCTCCCGAAAGATGGTGTGAAATTCATTGCAGAGACGGACTTGCCCAAAGCCTTCGGAGGTGCGATCGCCAATACCCCCCGTTTCCAAAGCTTCTAATTGTTTGATCCAGCGATCGTCTTTCCAACGCTCAGAAGGGCTGATGCTGAACAAAAACACGGCATCCCGATTCGTGATTAGTTCCATTTCTTTCATCAAACCCCAGGCGGCATTCCATCCGGCACGATAGTCATAGCTGGCATAGGAGGCATGAAGTTGCAGGTCATCTGCCAGGTTGTAACCGTCGATGAGCATCGTAGGGGAAACCACCATCGTGCGCTGCCAATGCTCAGAGAGAATGGCATCGGCTTGGAGGTCGAGGGTAAAAAAGGTGCGATCGCCTGGAGCACTGTGTTCATCCGGTTGCATGATCGCCCAGAGTGCCCAGCGCTGCTTCAATGCCTGGTTAAATTGTTGGATGCGCTGCTTCAGAGTGCTTTCTACGGTCTTCACCTTTGCCTTAATTTGGACACGCCCCAACCCTCGTGACACACCGCTGCCCAGACGAAATGTTTCTGAGTGTCGGGTGATAAAGGCTGCCAATGAGTCTGCCAGGGTTTGATCGTTCACCCAGATCTGGCTGCGATAGGCAACATATTCCCATTTGGGATATTTCGCTTTGGTATTGGGAAGAAAGGACTCGTTAAGAACCTCAAGGCTATACAGCATTTCATCCTGGGCAGTGGCGCGACGACGGTTAATGCCGACACGGGTAAGAAATCGGGTGGTGCTGCTGTGGCTGCGATAGCGGTGCTTGATCGTTTGATCAGCAGTGCAGCTATAGAAGCCGTTAAAAGGTTCCACGCGACCCTGGTCTTTCGGGCAGCTAGGGTCGTAGGGATGTCTACACAGGTCGGCACAGTAGCGATCGATCAATGTGTCAAACACGCCTCCTTTCTGTTTTTCATCCGATATGTCAACATCGCTAACCTTAAACCCAGCATTCTCTTTGGAACTGACGGCGGTTGCAGGTACTACGTGAATGGAATCTTTTACGGATGCAGCTTTATGGGCATTCAAGCGGGCGATCGCGGGATAGGCGTTCTGAAAGATTGCTGCCTCTGCATCCAAAAACAGTGTTTGAAACTCGCCGCCATTTTGAGATAAATCGGAGTTTCGTAAGTCGGTATCTCGATGATTTTCTCGCTGAGCGGCAACGCGCAGAATTTGACCCGCGATCGCGCCTCGAATGACACTACCAGGAATGTAAGTTTCGGCTTCGCTAACCGAGCTACCCGCTTTCTGTCGCCCAATTGCCAGAGGAGCCTGGGCAGTAATGGTGAGTTCAATACAGTGCATAGGGATCAAGCCTCGGTTGGGGGAAGTAAGTGCGACCAATCGAACGGGGATTGTTCCTGGGTATTCAAGCTGGGGCGTTTCTGCCAGCGGAACCAACCGAGTCCACCCGATTTGCTACCACCAAAGGCATGAATATGAGCGATCGCTGCCAACAGGAGCGGTTCTGCGTGCAATGGACATTCGCGCAGTAGATGGATGCTGCCCACAAACGGCAACCCTGCCCCTGCGGGTGAAGTTTCCAGGTAAAACAACTTTTGGTCTTCAGCCGTTCTGCGGGCACGGTTGATCGATACTCCAGGACGCATGACTTCTGGCAACTCGTCTTTGCTGTATGGACAAATTAAGTCATCGACCACTAGATTAGACGGCAAGATTGGATCACCAAAAATTTGGGATACCCAGCAGTGATAACCAGGATGGCCAGAGACACAATAAGCCGCTCTTAAAGCCTCTGGGACTTCAGTTGCTTCATCAGACAGGTAAAGCTTTTCGGCAAGGGGGGAGTCGGGTATCCACCATCCCAAGCTACGAGCAAGTTTCTCGCATTCGTGGCGCAGTCGCCCTTTGAGTTGTGAACCAGGAATCAGCAGTTGTCCCTGAGCATTGCGGATAATTGGCTTGTCGCTGAGGGAACCCGTTGAACCGCCTGCACCCACACACAATGCAGTATCGATTACCGCTTCCAGTGTCCAACTTAGGCGAATCGTAGAAGCAGTCAGTTGATTGAGCGTAATCATAAGCAAATGTAAGCCACAAAAGGTTAGCGAGAGCGACTGGGTTGTCTTTGAGATGGGCTTGGTAACCGCCCAGGTCTCCTTGTATTTGATTCAGGGACAAAGGGATAGAGATCGACCAACTCGCGCCAGATAGTTTCATAGGTACGATCGCTCACAAAGCGCCAAGGAACCAGCGATCCACCATTGCTCTGTGCCCAGCACCAAGCGTCTCTAAAGGCAGTGTCCAGCACATTCCCCTGTTCTTTGAGGCGAACGCGGAAATAGCTGTAGTTGAGCATGGCTGTCTTTTTGCCCTGCTCTAATAAACTGCGAATCTGATAGATTTGCGAAACTGGAAACTTGGAGTCGCGGAGTGCTTGAACGGTTGTGAGTAACCCCCCCATTTCGTGTAGGGTATAGGGTGCGCCATAGAGCTTGAGAATAGGCTGATCGGGGCGTTCACGAGTTAAGCCCTGTGCCCGAAATTCATCTACATTGGACGAGATCATCGTGACGGATTTCAAGGTTAGAAAGTCGATCGTCCCCCCTAGATAGCCTTCTCTTTTGAGCGCTTTGGCTTTGCGTTTGGCAGACTTCAGCAGTTGACCCACGAGGCGATCGGCGTAGTAGATGGGCGTGTTTTCAGCCGTAATCAAGACCCCAGCCGACATGCTCAGTTGGCATTGTGGCTCGTTTCCAGTTGGTCTTTGAGAAGGGACTGGGTCACGATAGCGATGCACCTGATTCGGGTCATAGGTTTGTGTTTTCTGATAAGCAGGTAGTAATTTTTCAAATTCTTCGCCGATGGTTTGGGCGATCGCCAGCCCTTTATCCGCAGGCACAATCAGCAACACATCATCGCCGCCAATGGTGAGAATTTCAAAGGGATGAATCCACACTGGAGTTCCTTTGTTCTCTCGGCTAGAGCGAGCATCGGGGATGTAGCGAAAGGGCTGAAGATGGTGTGCGATCGCTCGATAGACGGCATACGCTGTGGCGTGAAAAACATCATCACTAAATTGCTGATAAGCTTCGGGTGTTTTAATCGCCTTTTGAATGTAGCCTCCCATGTTGTTGCCGTCGGCGTAAATATAGGCAACATAGCCTTCGGGATGACTGGTAGCACCAATTTCGCGGAGCGATCGCGCCTCTTTGACATCTTTGAGGGGAAACCCTTTCAGCGGTTCAGCATATTTTTCATAGTCTTTTTTAGGGAATGCCTTTAAGAATTTCTGCACCCAACTCTCAACATCACCTGGTTGCCAATTACCAACCGCTTTTTCCCACCAGTCTTGCTTGCCCTCTCGTTTTGCCTGCTGACCCATGATGTATTTACGAGCAGAGGCTTGGGAGAATCTGGGATTACTGGGCAGTTCTCCAATCCGGACGGTGCTGGAGCGGTGCCCACTTTCATCGCGGGTGAGGTAAGCATGAGTCTCAAACATCGGTGGATAGGCGCGGGTTTGGTTCCTGCCAGGTAAGATATTGCCACTGCGCCGTTGATTAAAGCGAGTGGCGAGGTGAGTTACCAGTTCGCTAAAGCTTTTGCGATCGCTGAATTGTTGAACATAATCCACTTCAGTTAGAGGAAGGGCATCTTTGGATCTCGGCTGATCAAAGTAGGCTTTGAGAATTTCACTATCCCGGTTATCCAAATAGTTCTGCAACCAGGGAGTACGGAGCCGACCAAAACGTAGCTCCAGCAGTTTGAATGTGTCGCCAACAGCGGCTGAGTTGGCAGTCAAGGTTTCGCGGGTGTAACACTGCTCGATCGCATCTGCTAATTGATGCACATACGCTGCTGGACAAAAAGCGAGAATGTTGCCCCCGGTTGAGTAGATGATTAGTTCAGGAATGAGGGCTTCTGCAAGTTTGGGAAACGTTTGCTCAAACCAGGGACGCACAGTGGACGTAATCGCTGGATCGAAGAAGGCTTTGAGGTCAACGAGATTAATGCGATCGAGCAGAGCAGAAGCACCCCGAATGTCTTGCAGATCGGATGATTCAAACACGTACTGTTTGATTTTGGTTGCACCACCCAGCACTAAGCCAATAGCGGTTGGCACGTTGTAGAGTTCGCTGTGCTGCTCTTGCAGTGCTTCTAAGATGCGGGGATAGTGTTGCAAGGCTACTTCATCGCCTGCTGGAGTGATGGACTGGAGCGATCGCACCCTTTGCAAAATTGCCTGAGCGTCTTCTGACAAGGTAGCCTGCTCTAGTTGTCCGTTCTTATGCTGCTCGGATTTAAGCGCCTCTCGTAATGCCGCGAAATCTGGATTAGCTTCTAGCTGATCGCCCCAGGCTAGGCACCAGGCGATCGCAGTAAACATAGTAGTGTCAGGGGCAGTCGTTGTCATAGAGACATCCAGATAAGTATGTTTGTTTAACTATTTGACGGGCTTAAGTTTGTAGGAGACCTGCACTTCAACCAGATGCGGAGGGTTAGTCTGAGTTAGGTATTCCAGGTGGCGAGTGGGTGAGGTACAGGCAAGCACTGCCCCAACGCCCATCGGTTTGGTGCCGCCTGTAAAATCGACCAGCAGATCTGCTTCCTCCAGCCCCTTGGAACGGGCATCGGCAAAAATCGCATTTACCAGACGCAGAACCGTATCCGGATCGTCGGCAGCCCGATCGCTCACTGTTAAGGTGCAGCCAGGATGATTGGGGTCATTGAGTGCATAGCTACCGTAGTAGAGATGCAGCGTATTTTCGTCGATATCAGCCTCTAATAAGCGCCGTTTCATTTCCCTGGCGTAGTCTACTGAAGAGTCTGTACAAATGACCCAGCAGTGCTGCAAGTGAGGAGCCTGCCCCTTGTTCCAGTGGTAGCGAATGGCGGCTTCAGCCGGTGAGTTATGTTTAGCGCTCATCAGCACAATGAGTCCGGGTGATGTGCGCTGAAGCGCCTCTACAGAGGCTTGGTCAGGTACTTCGGTGGCGATGATACGCCATTTGGAGAGCAGGATACGGAAACCTTGCACCAGGTTAGTGGTATAGATGAGAAATAGCACCAAAATGACCAGTACCAGGAGCACATAGCCCTGTAGCTGGGTTTTGCTGGTGATGCCCAATTGAGTCTGGAGCCAGTCGCTAAAGTTGCCCCAAAAAAGCTGCGACAGCCCGTCAGAAATGATGTTGAACAGGATAGTGCTGATTAAAAAGGTTGCCAAAAAGTTTTTGGTCGGGTTGGTGACGGCTTCAACAATGGCATTGTGCTTTAGGGGCATGGATGGGCAGCAAGAATGAGGAGAACAGGAACGCTTCGCCAATTTTTACGTGTGAGCAAAGTATTCACAGTATAGAGCCGCCTGGAAGCTGCGCCTTCCTATCTGGAGAACGGTGCTGACCTCAGTCCTCTTGCAAGGAAATAATCGTGCGATCGCGGCTGGCTGCGGTAAAGTTTGCCGATTTGCAAGGCGATTGCTAGCCGTCTAGCAGCGCTTGGTTCTGGGCGGATATGACAAGTGCCAGTTGTAGTTTGCCCAGAATAGGGCGTTTAGGCGCAGATGCGTCGAAGCGGCGATCGCAGTTTCTCGTGCAGCAACCCAACGTCTCTCAAACAAGTGGGCAAGATCCCCAGCTTCTTGAAGAAGTCCGCGATCGCTGGTTTTAGTCCCCTTGCGGGGAAGTGGCTGTGAAACACACAGGTAAAAGACGATGGCTAAACAAACCGAATTGGCAGTGTTTCAGTCCCCTTGCGGGGAAGTGGTTGTGAAACGCAAGTATCCTGAACTGATTGTGAATGAAAGTATCTCTATGGTTTCAGTCCCCTTGCGGGGAAGTGGTTGTGAAACAGTACCGCTACAGACGATTGTCGAGCGAGTGGAGACTGGTTTCAGTCCCCTTGCGGGGAAGTGGTTGTGAAACGAGTTAGAGGTTACTATGCTAAGCCGATTAGTAAAAGTTTCAGTCCCCTTGCGGGGAAGTGGTTGTGAAACTGGGTACGGATTTCCTCCAGCGCTTGACCGAGGAATGTTTCAGTCCCCTTGCGGGGAAGTGGTTGTGAAACAATCAGGAGCAAAAGAATGAGTAATAATATTGACACAAGTTTCAGTCCCCTTGCGGGGAAGTGGTTGTGAAACCAGGCTCCCATTCCACCTGCCCCAGCGATCGCACAAACGTTTCAGTCCCCTTGCGGGGAAGTGGTTGTGAAACCCGCTAGAGAACAAGCAATCTGCAACGAACTGGATAGTTTCAGTCCCCTTGCGGGGAAGTGGTTGTGAAACACGACTGAGCAAAATTTGGTCAATTACGTAAATCATCTTATCGTTTCAGTCCCCTTGCGGGGAAGTGGTTGTGAAACTACGTTGTTTACAGGTGATTTGCTATGAATTGGCAAAAACTTTGTTTCAGTCCCCTTGCGGGGAAGTGGTTGTGAAACGCACTGAAAGCTGAAATCACAATGTTACGTGGTTACGGTTTCAGTCCCCTTGCGGGGAAGTGGTTGTGAAACCAATTGACCATGCAAACGAAAGGCCAATAGGAGGCTGAAGTTTCAGTCCCCTTGCGGGGAAGTGGTTGTGAAACTTGGAGCTTATCACGGTGTCATTACTGGTAATCTTACTACAGATGTTTCAGTCCCCTTGCGGGGAAGTGGTTGTGAAACCAGCGATCGCCCTGAACGAAGTGGCTGAAGCGTTGAGAGCGTTTCAGTCCCCTTGCGGGGAAGTG
>JBGTJW010000212.1:0-7860 GCA_041744955.1 Stenomitos sp.
TGTATAGCCTCTGTGAGGGATCAAATGACGCGGGCTTATGAATCAAGTGGATCGGCGAACTCAGCGAATACGCGCCTGAGTTCAGAAGTGGTGCAGCAAGTGCGGCAATTGCTCGCTCAGAATATGCGGATTGGTACGGAGCACGCAGATGTACGACGCTTTCAGTCGGCATCCTGGACAAGCTGTGCACCGATTCAGGCAACGCGTGAGTCAGAGGTGTTGACCGCGTTAGATGCCTGTCTAGACGAACATAGTAATGAATACGTGCGATTGATTGGCATTGACCCAACCGCAAAGCGGCGAGTTTTAGAAACGATTATTCAGCGACCGAATGGACGCACTGGTGACCAAACGCGGTCAGCACCTGCAACCTATACAAAGGGGACAGATCGCACACACGCCGGAACGAATCCTTCCAGTCCTGTACACGGCAACAACGTGAATCAGGGCGCGATCGCGCAAGTCAGTCAGTGGCTTGCTCAGGGCTATCAAGTTGGCTCAGAATATGCAGACAAGCGCCGCTTTCAAACCAGTTCGTGGCAAAGCTGTGGTGCCCTTAACGCCAAGCGTGAAGCCGATATAGTTGCAGCACTCCAAAGCCTTACGGCTGAACATGGCGGTGAGTATGTGCGCTTAGTCGGCATTGACCCTCAAGCAAAGCGGCGCGTTGGCGAGATCATTATTCAACGACCGGGTACTCCTTTTGCGGCTTCAACGTCACAAGGGTCTGGTAGCAGTGCTGCATCGTATGATGCCGCTGGTGGCAGTTATGGTCATGCGTCCAGCAATCGCCTGGGTCAAGAGGTGATCGCGCAAGTGCGGCAGTTGCTCGCGCAAGGGCACCAAGTTGGGGTCGAACACGCCGACAAGCGTCGGTTCCAAACCAGTTCCTGGCAGAGCTGCGGTGCCATTAATACTAACCGTGAAGGTGATGTGGTTGCGGCACTAGAGCGCTGTATGGCTGACCATAGCGGTGAATATGTACGACTGATTGGCGTTGATTCCCAGGCAAAACGGCGCGTTGCAGAGTTGATTATTCAGCGACCGGGTGCGGCGGCTGCTCATGGTTCTAGTGGCAAGGCTGAAAGCAGCGCTAGTTTTGGAACTACCAGTTTCGGAGCGTCTGCCGGTAACGGTTCCAGTCATACGTCGGCTGCAACCAGCTTGAGCCAGGAAATCATCAGTCAAGTCCGTCAGGCGATCGCTCAGGGCTATCAAATTAGCACCGAGTATGCAGATGAACGTCGGTTTAAAACGAGTTCGTGGCAAACTGGCGGTATCATTCAAGCAAAACGTGAGGCAGAGGTGCTGGCAGCCTTAGAAGCAGCTATTTCGGAACAGGGTCGAGCCTATGTGCGCCTAGTGGGTACCGATCGTGAGGCAAAGCGCCGAGTGATCGAAACGACGATTAAGCGACCTGCTAAGTGATTGCTCTGAACCCACGATCGCATGACTAACTGAAATAGTCAGACACGCAGCGTTGTTAGCTGTTGGTTACAAATGTTGGTTTAAGCCGCGTTTAGTCCAACAGCTAGCAGTTAGCAACTTGTCGTTTTCTAACTTTGAAGTGAGGTTTTCCGTTTCATGCACGTGCCGTCGCTACAACCTGTGAACAGTTCTCACTTTTGTATTAGTGGCGATGTCACGATTCATCCAACTGCCGTAATTGCGTCGGGTGTTTTACTCCAGGCAGATCCAGAAGCCCGCGTCATCATTGGTGCGGGTGTTTGTCTGGGTCTCGGTACAGTGATTCATGCTCATCAAGGGACGCTTGAAGTGGAGGCAGAAGTCACTATTGGTGCCGGAGTACTGATGATTGGTGCGGGCAAGATTGGCACTAGCGCTTGCATTGGTGCCGCCTCAACGCTATGGAATCATTCGATCGCCCGTGGGGAGATTGTGCCGCCGCTATCACTGTTGGGTGTGCCCGATGAGCGATCGTCTGAGAAGCAATCGTCCGAGCTTCAGCCGACTGAAATCACAGTTGTAGAGTCTCCCAGCGCACCATCGGCTTCGCTGACCAACGCTCAAGATGCCCCGAATGGTACGCTTGATCTGACTGCTAACCAGCCAGCGGGCGAAATCCAGGTTAGTTTTAGTACGCCCGTGTACGGTCAGGCAAATTTAAGCCGCTTACTGTCAACCTTGCTGCCGCACCGACAAAGGTTTTTGAACAGCGGTGAGGATGCTAAAAGCGACGGTTAGAGGCTAGGTAACGAGAGCCACTAAAATCCTCAAACCACAATGCCCTAAAATATCGATGACCGGACATAATCGTTAAGGCGCAGCGATCGTTTTAGACGTTAGAGCGAAACGCTGTACTTTGTTTTCTGAAAGAGTAGCTGGCTAAAGCAGGGCAATTTTTGCCCATCCTCCTGGATTCGTAGCGAGGGTTAGGCGCGGTCGAAAACCGATCAACAGGTACTCTTTTCGTGTACGCCTCTTAAACTGTTTCCGACCTCTGACCTTCTGCTGACTCGCAATCCAGGAGCCAAAGTTACAATTAAAAAGCAGTACCGAGGTTCATGATGGAGGGAGGTCAACACGATCCGAACGATTTTAGCGATACTGCCTTAGGGCTAGTGTCTACGCAAAGCTTTCCAGCGATCGTCGGCACGGCGGACATGATGCTAAAGTCGGCGGAGGTTGCTCTGGTAGGCTACGAAAAAATTGGCAGTGGACATTGCACCGCGATCGTTCGTGGCGGTATTGCTAACGTTCGCCTTGCTGTGGCAGCAGGGGTAGAGGCAGCCGAGCAATTTGGTCAGAAGGTGTCTAGCCTGGTCATTGCTCGTCCATTGGCAAATCTAGAGGCTGTGCTGCCCATTGGTAAATTGTTGGCTGAAGTCGCGCAAGGTTCGAGTTCTAGTCGTTTGAGCAATCAAGCGATCGGGTTACTTGAAACACGCGGTTTTCCAGCGATGGTAGGTGCGGCTGATGCCATGCTTAAGTCTGCCGATGTGCAGCTTTCGGCGCATGAAACGATCGGCGATGGTTTGTGTACTGTAATTATTCGCGGCGCAGTGGCAGATGTGGCGGTGGCAGTAGAAGCAGGAATGCACGAGGCAGAACGGATCGGCGAACTGCACGCAGTAATGGTGATCCCACGACCGTTGTCTGATCTGGAGCAAACGCTGCCACTGGCAAGCTGCTGGATCGAACAACCCATACCCTTGCGTTTGCCGATCGTTTCCCAAAAAGTGGCAGAAGCCGAACTGCTGGAACCACTCAGTTTAGAAGTTGCCCCTCCTATTAAGCGCGAAGCACAGATGGAGCTTGAAGAACCTCCAAGCTAGCTGGCTGACGTAGTACGAGACTGATTACTCCTATCTCCTTAAGGAGAAGGGTTTTTAGTTTAGACTAAGTAGCTTGGGCATGATTATTTATAAAACGCATTTCGACTTCGCTCAATGCTCTTAGTCCTGTGTGTAGGTGGGTTGAGCGCAGTCGAAACCCGGTTTCTAAAGTAGTGCTTAATGTAGCCTTCCTACTCATTCCAGTTCACACTTACAGCGGTTTTCAGACGAGTGCTACACAGGTAACGCCTCTGGATGCAGGCAAAACAGGCAATTCGTGGGGCACACACAAATGAAAACTGCTGCAAGTTAAAGGATCAGGCACCCTACGCACTTAAGGAAGTGATCGCATCAGCTTACATAGCTAACCTACCTACAGAGGGGCGGCGGGTAAACGCAATTGTTTAGAAGGCTGGTTTACATGATCAGCGTCATTCGTGAGAAGAAATTCGCGGATAAAACGGGCGATCGCTCGTTGTGCTAACCCGCCTGCAATTTGCTGCCCCATTTGATGTGCTTCTGGCTTGAACAGCAGTTTGGGTATGGCTGGCAGCAGTTTAACTGGATCAAAGCCCTGTGTCTCCTTTAAGATGCCCCAGATCCGTTTGAGGTGTTCCAGCGTTTGCTGATCGGTCGAAACAGGGGCGCGGTTGACAGTAAGCCCTAGCCGTTCGGCAAAGCCATAACGAATGTTGTTAAGGGTTGCATTACCAAATAGATCAAGTCCTTTAACCGCTTCTTCCACAATCTGGCGACGAATCAGATCACCACGATCGGAGAAAAGGTAGTCTAGCGTCTGATCCACAACCTGGCTCAAATCGTAGTCAGTGCTGCCACGTGCATTTCGCAGCAGGTTTTCCAGTCGGTTCCAGCGAAAGCTGCCGTCTTTAAAGAGCAAATCCTTAAGCGATGCCCGTAATTGTGGAGCCGGATCAGTCAGCAGACGCTTGGCAACGTAGGGATAGGCTTTGCTAAGAACCTTGAACTCTGGGTCAACGTTAATCGCGATCCCTTCGAGGGTCACGAGTGATCGAATAATCAGCGCGTAATAGGCAGGCACTCGAAAGGGAAACTCGTACATCAAGGATGACAACTGATCGGTGATGCTCTTAATGTTGATCTCTGCCACGCTTGTTCCTAATGCGTCATTAAAGACGGTCGCAAAGGCAGGAATGATTGGAGTCAGATCTGTATCAGGGGTCAGAAACTCTAGATTGACGTAGTCTCTCGCTAACCCTTCAAAGTCACGGTTCACCAGATGGACGATCGCTTCAATCAAGCCATAACGCTGGGCTGGTTTGACCTCACTCATCATCCCGAAGTCTAGGTATGCCAGCTTGCCATCCGGCGTTGCCAACAGATTACCGGGATGGGGATCGGCATGGAAGAACCCGTATTCTAGAAGCTGGCGCAGGGAGCATTGTACGCCCACCTCAATCAGGTAGCTGGCATCGGTTCCCTGTGCCCGAATCGCTTCTGGTTGGGTAAGCTTGATACCTGTAATCCATTCCATCGTCAGCACACGTCGTCCCGTATACTCCCAGTAAATTTTGGGGACGTACACATCTTTCATGTGCCCGTAGAGTTGGGCGAAGCGCTCGGCATTCCGCCCTTCCTGGTTGTAATCCATCTCCTCAAAGATGCGGGTGGCAAACTCATCCATGATGGCAACCAAATCGCTACGGATCTGCTTGAAGAATCGCATTACTAGCGCTGCCAACCCGCGCAGAATGTAGGTATCTAACGCAATACTTTGCGCCAACCCAGGACGCTGTACTTTAACAGCCACTTCTTCACCCGTTTTGAGCCTGCCGCGATAGACCTGCCCCAGGGAGGCTGCCGCGATCGGGCTTTCAGTCAGTTCGGCATAAATCAGGTTGGGCGCATCACCTAACTCTTCTTCGATAAAGCGATAGGCAGTCGCATTGTCAAAGGGTGGCAACTGGTCTTGCAGGCGAGTCAATTCTTCTAAATATTCAGGCGGCACCAGGTCTGGACGGGTTGACAACGCCTGCCCCACTTTAATGAAAGCCGGTCCAAGCCGCGTTAACATTTTGCGTAGACGTACCGCTTGGTGCTTGTGTTTGCCTTCGCTGAAGCCAACACGAGTATTCCACCACCAGATCAGCCCAAACGTGATGAAGGGAAAGAAAATCTTGAACACTCGTCCCCAAACCTGAAGGGGCTGTCGCTGATAATGTGCCGCGATCGCGTCGGCATCGTAACGCAGCGCACCATCCGTCTCGTCAGGTGGGACAAGATCTGCTAACAGTAAGCGCTCTTCCAACTCCGCAGTCGTTGCATCGTCTACTACTAAGGTGGGAGTCACACTCTCTAACTCTGTTACCTCATGAAGCCGTCCTGCCGAGCCAAGAGGCATACGCTCTGGAGCAAACGAGTCGGGCATAGGCGGTGCAGTCTTAACATTCATGAATTTGCAGCCGGATGAGAGCGGTTATGTAAAGCATTGTAACAACAGTTCTTCGGTTGTTGTCAGATCTATTGTTGTTCACAGATCTTGTTCACCGATCGATTGTTGTTCAAACGTATTTTGCAGGAGCAAGAGCAACTTATTCAGTCAAACACAACACTGCTCCACTTTGCTCCGTCCAGAGGGACAAATGCAAGAATGTAATACCGTAGTAGTACGAAACTGTTGCTTCGGCACCTGATACACAGCCATTCCGCCTGCACAGATTTTTCATCTTCTCCTTTACAACGCGATCGTCATCGCATTAGAGATCGCTAGTATCTAGAAGGGGAGTTGGGAGTCGGTAATGGGCTAGGGTTATAGAGTGTCAAAGCAGCAAAAGGATTCTCAAAAGTCTTACACCTTAGCAGCACATTAAAGTACTGACAGTACGCTTACAACAACCGTCACCCTATCACCGCTTTACCCTCCCGCCCCTTCATCCCCTCCCCACCCCTGCCCATGCTGCTTTCCCTGCGAATCGAAAATTTCGCTCTGGTAGACCACCTCGAGATTGGCTTAGATGCGGGTCTAACCGTGTTGACAGGTGAAACTGGCGCAGGTAAGTCGATTATTCTCGACGCGATCGATGCAGTACTAGGAGGCAAAGTCACCAGCCGCGCCGTTCGGACTGGAGCTGATCGCGCCCTTGTAGAGGCAATCTTTAAGCTTGATTCTGACTTGGAAACCTGGCTGGAGCAGCAAGAGATTCAGCCCTCTGAGACGGCTCATCTGGTCTGTAGTCGAGAGATTGTCGCCAGCCAGAGCAGCCAGCGGAGCCGATCGCGCATCAATGGTGTGCTGGTCAACAAGCAGCAAATGGAGCAACTGCGCGATCGACTGGTCGAACTCACGGCTCAAGGGCAAACCGTCCAGATTGGTCAACCGCCCCTTCAGCGTGAATGGCTCGATAGCTATGGGGGGGAACCGTTGCTCAAGCAGCGATCGCTCGTTGCCACTGCCTTCGCTGCCTATCAACAAGCGCTCCAGTCGTTAGAGAAACGCCGCAAGTCAGAGCAAGAGCGACTCCAACAGCTTGATCTCTTTGAGTATCAACTGAAAGAACTCACCGCTGCCAATCTCGTAGAACCAGACGAACTGGATCAATTGGAGCAAGAACGCAAGCGCCTCAGCCACAGCGTGGAGCTACAACACCAGAGCTATCAGGTCTATCAAGCACTTTACCAAAATGATGATGGCACCGAAGCCTGTGCCGACCTGCTGGGCAAAGCCGAAAACACTCTGAGGGAGATGGCAGAATATGACACCCAGATACAGCCCATCCTGGAACTGGTTAGTAACGCTCTCGCACAGGTAGAACAAGCCGGACGGGAAATCAATGCCTATGGCGAAACGCTGGAGGCAGACCCACAACGCCTTCAGGATGTACAGGGGCGCATTGTCGAGCTAAAGCAAGTGTGTCGTAAGTATGGTCCCACTTTAGGTGATGCGATCGCCCTGCATCAGCGGCTCCAGGCAGATATGGACGAACTGACGGGCGGCGGTCAATCCCTCGAAGATTTGGAGCGAGTGTATGAAGAACGGCAGAGTGTTTTAACTGAAGCCTGTGCTGCTTTAACGCAACGACGGCAAGCCACTGCGAAAGCATTAGAAGAGCGGTTGGTCAGTGAACTCAAACCGCTGGCAATGGAGAAAGTGAAATTTCAAGTAGAGATTTCGCCTGCGTCTCCTTCTGCGTTAGGAGCCGATCGCGTTACCTTCCTCTTTAGCCCCAATCCAGGTGAGCCTCTGCAACCGCTGACCGAAATTGCCTCCGGTGGTGAAATGAGTCGCTTCCTACTTGCCCTGCAAGCCAGCTTTTCCCAAATTGATCCCGTTGGCACCTTAGTCTTTGACGAAATCGACGTGGGCGTTTCGGGACGAGTCACCCAGGCGATCGCCGAGAAACTCCACCAACTGAGTCAGCAGCATCAGGTGCTCTGCGTCACCCACCAGCCGATCGTTGCTGCGATGGCAGATCATCATTGGCGCGTGAGTAAACAGGTGATTGAGTTGGAGACGGGGGAGGAGAGAGGAGAGAGGAGAGAGGAGAGAGGAGAGAGGAGAGAGGAGAGAGGGGAGAGGAGAGAGGAG
>JBGTJW010000213.1:0-11003 GCA_041744955.1 Stenomitos sp.
GCCAACAAGATTGCTGCTGAGGCAGACTATTGTTACATTCAATTTGCAGTTTCATAACCCCTCACCTTTATAACCGTTAAAAAAAGGTTTTAGGCATCACTGGTTAGCTGGTTAATTACCTGGGCAAAGACGCAATTAAGGTTTCCTCGTCCCTGTCTTATAGCTTGCTTCCTGTAGAATTTACCCTTTTCCCAGGAGAAAAACTTCAAGAGATTTTTATTCCCTTTTCCATTTGAAGAGGGCTTGGGTTGAGTTAGCCTTGCAGGCGTTTGAGGATTGCAAATCATGTTACTTAATCTGCCCCTCGCACCTCAATGCAGCGATGCCAAGCTTGTAATCCTAAAATGCAAACCTGAAATGCAAACCTAAAACCTTGTGATGGTTTCAGCATATAAACTTCCTCTTTCAATCGCCTCTGACTTGGGAATGAATGCAGTGATGTTTACCTGTGCTGTTCCACACACGAAATAAGATAAACAGCCCTCAGTCAACCAAAATCTGACCGTTGTAACCAGCGGCGTTGTAGCGATCGAACACTGTTTGAGCGATCGTGTGTGCTTCTCCCACAGTGACTAATGCGACACACGCGCCGCCAAAGCCTGCTCCAGTCAGACGTGCGCCAAACACACCAGGAGTACCCTGCAAAAGTTCCACTAGCATATCTAACGCAGGCACAGAGACTTCATAATCATCTCGCAGGCTAGCGTGAGAGGCATTCATTAATTCACCAAACACGAGAGCCGAAACACCGTCTAAGGCTTTCAAAACCCGGTTGTCTTCAGTGACGACATGGCGGGCACGTTTACGGATGGGATCCGGCAAGGCTTCTACTGCCTGAGGATCGCTAATGTCTCGTAATGCCTTCACGCCTAGCTGACGGGCGGCAGCTTCACACTCCGATCGCCGTTGGTTATAGCCACTGCTTGCCAGCGATCGCGCCACACCACTATCAATCACTACAATCTCTGCCCCCGCCGGAAACGGTAGAATTTGGCGATCGAGGGTGCGGGTATCCAGAAACAGCATATGTTCTGTATCGGCAAGGCTGGATGCCATTTGGTCGAGAATGCCACAGCTTACGCCTGCATATTGAATTTCTGCCTGTTGCCCCAGTTGAGCAATCTGTACATCATCCAGGTCAAGCTTGAGGAGCGATCGCAAGGCTCGCAGCGTTGCCACTTCTAATGCCGCACTGCTGGATAAGCCGGAGCCGATCGGCACGGATGAGGTGACAAAAACGTTAAGAGGAGGGCTGTCATAACCCGCTTGTTTCAGCACTTGAATGCAGCCGTTGACATAGCTGGCAAAGCCGTCGAGCGCCGTTGCCGTTGGCTCAACATCAATCCGTTCCTCTAATTCAGCCGAATAGAAATGATGGCGATCGTCGGGGCTGTATCCAATCGAAACGTTTGTCTGTTGTGGAATTGCCGTTGGCAGCACAAAACCATCATTGTAATCAGTGTGTTCGCCTAACAAATTCACGCGACCCGGCGCACTGGCTTCAATATCAGGTGTTGCTTTAAAGATTTGTTGAAAGTCTATCATCGTTCCAGGGGTACAGGACGCAGCCGCCCTTCAATTTCAACATGGGGAAAGTGGGTGTCAAAACTTAAATTCTCCAGGCTGTGATCTGCCTTTAAAACAAATGTATCTTCAATTTTTGCACCCGGAATGCTGGGATTCCAGGCAAGGATCATGTCGGCAGCAAGACGATCGCTGGTTTCCGGCGTTGCCACAATTTCGCGTGCCCCATAGCCTGCCGTACCACCCTGATGATGCTCTTGAATAGCGTGTGGATAGCCCTTCTGTTCGTAGGCTGTTGCCAATGCGTGATACACCTCATTTAAGGGCGCTTCGACTTGAGAATGCTTGAGCGCCACTGCCTCAATTTCAGCAATGGTACGATGCAACTGCTTGTCTTCTGCCGTGAAGCCACCAAAACAAACGAAGCGGGTCAAGCTCACAATCAACCCACTACCACGAGCGCAAAAGACCAGCATTGCCTGCCGTCCGATCGTCTCGCCACTGGGTAAGGGATGGCGATAAAGCGGCAAACGTCGATCGCCTGCTGCCAGGGTCAAAGCAGGGTATAGACCACGTGCCCACAGTGCTTCTGCACCCGCTCCAGCAAGCTGATATTCTGTCCAGGTTGGCTGAGCCTGCGTTAGCACCTCTGTCATCGCTTCGCTGGCAAGTCGCCCGACATGCCGATAGCGCTCCAGTTCACCAGGCAACATGATGCGTCTCTGGTGCAGCAACGATCGAGGTAACGCGGCTTCTGCTGGAGTGGGGCGATCGCTTAAAACCTTGCCATTACTGGTAGTCTCACGCACAAAGGCTTCGCGATCGCGGCTCTGTGCCCACGGGCTAATGTGGTACTGATAGCCAGCATCCGCCGGAACCTGTTCGTCTTCTAACCGTTGCGCTTCAATTTCATCCGTGAGTATCCAGGCAGCTTCATCCGTCACCAGCACTTCAGCAACGCCCGTTTCTGCTGCCAGTAGCACCGTGTTAGAACCACCCGCCGTTGCCCAGGCAAACCAATCGGTGCCACGCAGACGGATACCAGCGGCTCCAGTGGCGTGCAGTGCGTCCCGCATTAACTCTAACTTACGGGCAATTTCGTCAGCTACATTCATAGTGTTAGCATTCATGGCATTAAAGTACTAGATTCGTTCATCGCTGCCTGGATTAAAAGCGCTCCAAGGCTCACCAGTAAAACGCCAGAGCCAAGAAAGCCAAGATCCCATAAAAATTCACGGGCACCTGTTTAGGCATTGCATTTCATGCTTAACGCTGACTCTGCCAAAGCAAAAGGGGTATCCAGCATTACATGGAATTGTGATTAGGTACACAACTGGGGAGAGCATATTTTGACGATCGCCCCCTTCAAACCGACACCGCCTGTTCTAGCTCAATGGTGACTGCCTGTAGCTCTTTTGCCTTTGCTTCAGGTAACGCATCATTCGCAAACATCCCGGCAGCAAGCTCTGTTCCTGCCAAGTACTTGAGTCGGTCTGCCGTGCGGTAGGGTGGGTAAAACTCAGCGTGCAAATGCCATTCGGGATGAGGCTGCCCATCCAATGGAGCCTGAAACCATGCCATCAAATAGGGGAAAGGACGATTCCACAAGCCGTCATATTTCAGCGTCACGGTTTTGAGCGCTTTGGCAAGGCTCGATCGCTGCTCTGCGGTCAGATCCATAAACGTCGCAACGGGTTGAATCGGCGCAATCCAGACTTCATAGGGATAACGGGCGCATACTGGGACAAAGGCGATCGCCCACTCATCCTGATACAACACCCGCTGCTGATCGGAAATTTCGTTTTGAATTAAGCCCTGCAATAAGCCCTGTTGCTGCTGCTGGTAGTAGTCAAGCTGGCACTCGCCCAACCGCGCTGGAACAGGCGGCACAAAGGGATACGCGTAGATTTGTCCGTGAGGATGATGCAGCGTCACACCGACCTCAACGCCTTTATTTTCAAACGGCAGGACGTATCGGATTTGGGGATGCTCACTGATGGCACGAGTCCGATCACTCCACACTTGAAACAAGAGTTCCAGATGATCCAGCGGCAAAGCACTCAATGAGGCTTGTGGGTCTTGGGTAAACACAACGACTTCACAAACTCCGTTAGCAGGCAGCGTCTCAACAATGGCTGAGGGCGGATCTGCTGCGGAAGGCGTTAGCGAGGGAAAGCGATTCGCGAAAACGGCAATGTCATAGTTTCCCTGCGGTAGTTCGGTCGGGAACTGCGGGTCTTTGGTCGGAGCCAGCGGATTATATTCAGGGGGCGGCATAAACGTCCGCCCCTGTCGATGGCTTGCGTAGGCAACCCACTCACCGCGTAGAGGATGCCAACGCAGATGAGGGTTTGCCTGAACGGCTTCATTGCTGGGACTAGGGGCAGTAATCCCCGCCGCAATGGGTTGCCGACTGTACAGGATGAGCTTGCGTCCGTCCGGCTTTAAGAGCGTCTGAGAGTACATCTTCCATTTGTGACCATGCCACTTTGACAGATTCTAGAAGGATAGTATCGTCCTCGTTGCTAATGCCCCTGCCCAAAGTGGCAAATGCGATCGCCTCTAGCGGAAATTTAGGGGTGCGATCGATATAAAGCAGCCCATTTGCCTCTTGAAAGGTGTCGGTCAACTGCGTGTAACAGAAGCCACTAAACATTATCCACCTTGTTCACCGTTTGTAACAGCGCAGTGTATTGCAGTTGCAGTTCTGGAGCATTGTGAGAGCGAGTGTAGCCCCAGGTGTGAGGATTTTCTTCTAGCTTTGTGAAGACAATGCCACCAAACTCCGTCAGCATAATCGGCTGCCCTTGATGTGGGTAGCCATCCAGCGTGAGTACGCGACCCCCCGGACGCTGGCGATCGAACAAATCTGACAGCTTCACTTCAGGACCATAGCGTTTGGCTAAGCGCAGCGGCTTGGTGTCGTAGTCATGAATTGCCAGGATGTCGGTAGCGGTACTCTCCCAACCATCGTTGCCAATGACCGGTCGAGTGGGATCGAGCGTTTTGGTGAGATGGTAGAGCGCCTGCACACAGTGTTGATGTGCCGGAGTTGCCGTTAGATCGGGCACACCCCAGGATTCATTAAACGGCACCCAGACGACAATACAAGGATGGCTGGCATCTCGCTCGATCGTCTCTGTCCATTCCTTCATGAGCCGTTCGACCGCTTTGGGCGTAAAGCGATAGGCGCTGGGCATTTCTTCCCAGACCAGCCCCCCAGCACATCTGCCCAATAGAGAAAGCGCGGATCTTCAATCTTCTGGTGCTTCCGCACGCCGTTAAAGCCCATCTGCTTGGTCAACTCGACATCACGCCGCAGGGCATCATCGGAGGGAGCGGTCATGAGCGTCTCTTCCCAGTAGCCCTGATCTAACCAGACGTAGATAGTAGGGGTGCCCGTTCAGCATGAAGCGATCGCGCTGGATGCTCACCGTCCGCATTGCCGTGTAGGACTGCACCACATCCACAAGCTGCCCCTGACACCAAAGCTGAATGTCAGCATCAATGAGGGTTGGCTTTTCTGGACTCCACAGCAACTCGTTGCGATAATCGTCGATGCCTGGGTCGGATAAGGCAATGCGGCGATGAATTTCACCGTTCAGCACTTCATAGGTATCGTTAACCAGCAGTTGGTTGCCTACGGTTAGCCGCACCTTGAGCTGCATTTCTTGCTGAGCTTTGCCTGCCACAAATGCCTCAAAGCCAATCTCCCAACGGTCAAAGTGGGGTGTCCACTTGAGGCGATCGATGTAGGTCTGCGGTACTTGCTCTAGCCACACAGTTTGCCAAATGCCACTGGTGCGGGGATACCAAATGCTATGCGGTTCTCGCTGCCAGTCTTGCTTGCCTCTCGGTTTTGCCAAGTCATGGGGGTCGTCTTCTGCCCAGACCGTTACCGTTTGGTGTCCTTCGGGGTGCAAAACCGTCGTAATATCCATTGAAAAAGGAGTATGCCCGCCTTCGTGGTCAGCCATAAACTGCCCGTTGACCCAAACCCGCGCCCGGTAATCAACGGCACCAAAGTGCAGCAGAACGCGATCGTCCCCGGGCATGACATCAAACTCGCGCTCATACCAGCAATTAGTATGAAACCCGGTATCGTGAATACCACTACGGATAGATTCGGGCGCAAAGGGAACTTCTATAAACTAATCCCAAAGCGTAATATTGCTGGGGCGCGTATATTGCCCTTCATCCTCGTAAGTGAACTTCCAGGTGCCGTTAAGGGAAGTCCATTGAGAGCGTTGAAGTTGGGGGCGAGGATACGCTAGATCTGTCTGCAATCTGGTTGTGCTTGCCAGATCACACGAATATTGTTCTTCGAGACATTTACCGAAGGTTTTCATGAGGAACTCAACCAAACTGCATCTGCTTAGGATGCCCTGTTAGGCACCCACATATACTATTTTCGCAGCTATTTAAGATTCATTACTGAGAATTTAATTGTTATTGCATGATCTGAACTGATGCTGCTAGTTCGATCGCTTTAATTATGGTTTCTAACATTTAGCGCTTCACTTCGGGCGATCGCTCAATCTAAGTCCCTGAACGCTAAAGGCGATGAGGTGCAGTCCTGGTTGCTGTTCTCTCGCTATCGTGTTGCTGCGTTAAAAGTAAGGGAGGAAAAAAGGACGGCTTTAATTGTGTTTAGCCACTCCTAGACAGCGATCGCACCAACAGTCATTTTTTGTCTTGCAGCCGTTTTTACTGGCGTAAACTACATCGTTATCCCTTCACCAAAACCGTAGCTTACTCATCTAAAACCTGCTGTAGTTTCCTCTCTCTAAATGATTATCTATGGCTCATCAAAATCACTTACTTAACGCCTTACCCCATCCGCTATATGAGAAGCTTGTTCCCCATTTGAAGCTGGTTTATCTAGACCGAGGGCAGCGGATTCACGAACCGAGTGCGCTGATCGCCGACCTTTACTTTCCTCTCGATTGTGCGCTCTCGATTACCCTTAGCTTGATGAATGGCGATACGGCCGAAACGGGTATTGTCGGCAAGCGAGAAGTGATTGGCATTAATGCGTTTATGGGGGGCAGAGAGACGACGCAGACTACCTATATCGTGCAGGTTGCAGGCAGTGCTCTAAGGCTGGATGCAAGGGTACTGCTGGATGAGTTTGATACCAATAAGGAAATGCGCGATGTCCTGCTGCTCTATACTCAAGCCTTTATTGCCCAAGTTTCGCAGACGACTGCCTGTAACACTCTTCATAGCCTGGAACAACGTTTCGCCCGCTGGCTGCTGGAGGTGCAAGACCGCATGGAACAGCCGACTCTCAAGCTAACCCAGGAATTTATCGCCGAAATGATTGGTGTCCGTCGTGCCGGTGTCACCCGAACAGCCCAAAAATTTCAGGAGGCTGGTCTCATTCGCTACCATCGTGGTATTGTTGAAATCCTCGATTTGCCGGGGCTGGAAGCATCTGCCTGTGAGTGTTTTAGGACGGTTAAAGACGAGTACGATCGCTTACTTGGGGAGATACCCAGCCTTTCCTCGAAAGGATAACAGTACCGCCTGTTGCCCAAGGCTTCGCCTCATAGAGAGTACATCACCTATCTAGAACATGGTGAGCAGTTGATGAAACTGCCGTATCGTCTATGTCCCGTTTAGGGCGATCGTGCTCCGACTTCAGTTGCCATCCAGTGCTTGGTTTAACTGTTGTTGAATGATCTGAATTAAGATGTCTGGTGCAACTGGTTTGGTGATATGTTCCTGAAACCCTGCCGCGATCGCCTGCTGTCGATTGCTGTCTCCGGCGTAGGCAGTCACCGCGATCGCCAGCACTGGCTTCCCTTTCACCACTGACCGAATTTGCCTGATGAGTTCATAACCATCCATTTCGGGCATACCGATATCGCTGATCAGCACGTCTGGTTTTATTTGGGCGATCGCTGCGAGTGCATCGGTCGCAGCGGGCACTGCGGTCACAATGGCACCATGCTGTTCCAACATAAAGGCGATGAAGTCCCTTGCGTCTGGCTCATCGTCCACTACCAGCACGTCTATACCAGCCAGACATGAGGCGTGAGGCATAAAGCATTCGGGCTTGTCTTCAACCTTCGTCCTGGCATTCTCCCTTAGCAGTGGCAACCTGACTGTAAACACGGCTCCCTGCCCTTCACCCGCGCTGGCTGCATACACTGAGCCACCGTGCAGTTCGACCAATTGACGGACGATCGATAGCCCTAACCCTAACCCGCCAACCGAACGGGTTGTTGTGCTGTCGGCTTGCCGAAACGACTCAAAAACATACGGCAGGAACGCGGCTGGAATGCCTCTACCCGTATCGCTGACA
Source organism: Stenomitos sp. (assembly GCA_041744955.1). Lineage (GTDB taxonomy): Bacteria > Cyanobacteriota > Cyanobacteriia > Leptolyngbyales > Leptolyngbyaceae > Stenomitos. Next base: position 7,835 of record JBGTJW010000213.1, read on the forward strand.
GTAATTTGAGCAAAGGCTGGAGAGGACGCAGAAGAGAGTGATGCTTGAGACGAGCGATCGCCGCTCAGCGCTCCTGCTTTCTGACCCCCAATTTGCTCCAGCCGGATGTCTACTTGACCGCCCTCTGACGTGAACTTAACGCCATTGGATAGCAAATTCCACATGACTTGCTGAAGGCGTACAGAATCTCCTAGAACCTTGATGGCGGAACGGTTAGAGAAGCGAGGAGAGAAGGACGTTTGCGCTCTAGCAGGTTGCGGCTCATCATCCCTTTTGCTCTCAGTCGCAAGTACAAAGTTCAAGGCAACGCCTTTAGCGTCTGCTGCCAGCCGCACGGTTTCCATCGCCGCTTCAATGGTGGCTACCAGATTGATGGGAATCTGATTTAAGCTGAGTTTGCCGCGCAGAATCCGAGAGATGTCTAACAAATCTTCAATGAGTTGCACCTGTAGTCTGGTATTACGCTCGATCGTTTCTAATGCCTGAGACGACTGCACCGCGTTGAGCCTGCCATTACGGAGTAAGCAAACCCAGCCCAGAATGGGGTTGAGCGGCGATCGTAGCTCATGCGATAACACTGCCAAAAACTCATCCTTAATCCGATTAGCGGTTTCGGCTGCCTCCCGTGCTGCCTGCTCGTTTGCAAGTAATTGCTCTCGTTCTTGCTCTACCTGCTTGCGATCGGTAATATCAATTACAATGCCGATCATGCGATACGTCTGCCCATCCGTCGCGTAGGAATATTGCCCTCTCGCTTCTAGCCAATGGATTGAACCATCAGACCACACAACACGATATTGATGGTAGTACTCCACCTTTGTCTTTATTGCCTGCTGCAAGCCTACCTCAGCCGCCGCCAAATCGTCTGGATAAACGTGGCTTGCCCACAGCTTGTAGCTCGGTTCAACCGCATCCGGCTGCAAGCCGAGTAGGGTAAAGTGCCCGTCTGACCAGGTAATGGTGTTAGCTTGCAAATCCCAATCCCAACTACCCATGCGCCCAACGTTAAGAGCAAGCTGGAGCCGAGCTTCACTTTGGCGCAGGTCTTCTGCCGCCTGTCGTTGAGTCGTTTTATCCTGCAAAATTTTGACGAAGCCTTGAACTTCGCCGTCTTCATCGTTCAAGGGCATGACAATCCCACTGCCCCAAAAACGGCTGCCATCGCGTCGCAGATGCCACCGCTCGTTTTCTTTTCGTCCGCGAGTCAGGGCAATGTGCAGTTCTCTTTCATGCTCTCCTAGCGCGGCATCTTCAGGCGTAAGGATCATCCGTCCAGTCTGCCCGACGATCTCGGCTTCTTCGTAGCCCAGTATGCCTTGTGCGCCTGAGTTCCAACTGGTAATGTTTCCCTGGCGATCGAGGGTAAAGATGGCATAGTCTTTAGCGCTCTCAATAATTAAACGCAGACGAGTTTTTTGCTCACGCAGCGCGTTTTCTGACTGCTGGCGAGCGGCTTCACCCTGTTTGCGATCGCTAATATCAATCAAAAAGCCATCCCAAACCAGCCCCTCACTGGCGCTTTCTGGGCGAGAACTACCCTGAAGCCACTTCAATTGACCCGATGGCGTGGTCACGCGCCCTTCCCACTGCCAGGGTGATGACGCTCGCACGGCGCTGCTAATGGACGTTCGTAAAGACGGTGTATCGTCTGAATGAAACAATGACCAGAGGGCGTTTGCATCTTGAAGGATCACCTCTGGCTCTAATTCAAACAGCTCACGGGAGGCGGAACTGACGTAGCTAAAGGTGTCCGTATCACCGTGGTAGCGATACACCATTCCAGGCATATTTCTCACCAGCGTTTGCACTCGCGATTCACTTTCATGTAAAGCTCTTTGTCGCTCTTCAGCAAGTTGTCGAGTTTGAGCGCTTGACAACGCCACGGCAAGAAACGCCGCCAGATTGGTTAAGACCTGTGCATCTTCTCGATCGAACTGCCGCTGATCATCGTGGGTTGCAATCCAGATGGTGCCAACGGCTTCCCCTTCTAACAGGAGTGGCACTATCAACTCTTCAACCGCCCACGGTGTAATGGCTTGTCTGGAAGTGAAATAGCGTTCGGGATGGGAAAACAGTTGAGCGCTCCTCGACTCTAGACAAACACCGCACGTGCTGTCGTCAAGGGGAAAGATCCATCCTTCAAAGCGAGCGTAGGCTCCAGCAATGGCAGCCCAGCGAACGACTTGTCCCTCTGGGGTCGCGTCCAGCAACCTCACTCCAGCTGTGCCTGCCTGACACAGATCTTTTGCAATCTCAGCAAAATGATTCAGGAGAATCTGCGGTGGCTGTGTGAGATGTTGGCCCAGCGATCGCAGTATTTGAATCTCAGCCTGTAGGTTAAGTTCGTGAGGCGATCGGGAGGACAACGCCTCTGTCAGCAAAATATCGTTGAGAGAGATCCCTTCATTGCTCATGTCTCTACTTCCACTCCTTGAATGAAGAAAGGAAGTTTCCCTTAAAGACCCCAACAGCGATCGGTTGAATAACAGTTAAAGAAAACGTGCTTAATTTGGCAGTAGCTTTGTCCTGAAATAGCTTCACTTCCCCATGAAAAAACAGTTTTCTTTTATTCATTACTTTCTCAAAAACTACTCCTTACCTGAGAGACCAGGAATTAGTGGCTATCGAACGCCTCCATATAATATGCAGACAGGAGTCAGCCTACCAATATATAGAAAGATAGCTTCCGCCTTCACCTGTTTTCCGCCAGAACTTTTATTAAGAGCGCCGGTAGCGAAAAACACACTCTCTATCAAAAGTAAGTACTGGGCGTAGTGCTTTATAAGATGCATTTCGACTTCGCGTTCGACTGAGCGCTCACGCCGAAGTCTCAATGCTCTCAGTCCTATGTCTAAGTGGGTTGAGCACAGTCGAAACCCAGTCTCTAAGTAGTGCTTAATTTAGCCATCCTACTTAGTACGAAAGGAACTTGATGGGAAGGATTGAAAGATTGCTCATCCCTTCATTGACACTAATTTAAAGAGTGATGGCTCCAGATTCCCCTTAATCCCCTTCAATCTCCTTTATGACTTTAGTTTGGACTAACTGACTTCAGTATTACCTCCATCAGATGACATGAAAAAATTCTTCAACCGCTATCAACAGTTGAAGTCAATGGCTTGGCAGTCAGCAGTCTTCAACTTAAGCGGCGGCTGGGTCTGAAGGTGTA
>JBGTJW010000214.1:0-9969 GCA_041744955.1 Stenomitos sp.
TAACCACTGTCTCGATTAGCTTAAGGGCAATCAGGCAGTAAAGACCAGCGGCAGGCTAAAGCGGTAAGGAAATGAGCGGGATGGACGTAATGGTGGAGGTTCTACGGATTGCGCCACTCATTTGCTAACTGCGCCAAATAACCTGCTCACCTACAGCACCACTAAGCGATTCAACAGCCAGCGCTGCCCATGCTTAAACTTGCCGTAAATCAAGAAGGCAGCGACCGGATGATGCTGGACAAACTTCCGAAACATAGTAACTTGCTTGCGATAGCCTAGCTTCAGCAATGCCTGATACAGCCGCCCATCTTCTGAAACCCGATCCAGATCATCCATGCGTCGAGCAAGGTCTGCCAGCTCGGTTTCTACCTGCTTAATCTCTTGCTTAAGCTGAAACTGAATGCTGGTATCAGCAGAAACCGCCGCATTTCGCCTCAATTCCAACAGCTTTTGACTCAACAAGCTGTGCTGCTTTTGAAGTGCTTCACGTTGGGGCTGTAGGAAATCAAACTGCGACATTGAACACTTTCAGCTAAACACTCAGGCGCATCGCCTATATTTTCTACCGTTATAGCTTTAATTTGAGGTGTAAGTTTCTGCTTCAGTCAAAGCCTTTCAACCGCAAGCGTAATCCCCCACTGCGATCGCTGCCTTGCATTGGTAAATGCTAAATCGCTCGCTGCTGATTCTACATCATCGCAAATCTGCCTGGTCATCAGATGCGTCCTCAACACCGTAGCGGATAAAAAGGTCAGAAACCTTTATGGTGAGGGCTTTTGCCAGCCTTTCAATGTTTTCCAGAGATGGGTTGCGATCGCCTCGTTCAATGTCTGAGACATACGTTCTGTGAAGCTCTGCACGCTCGGCAAGCTCCTCTTGGGACAGGTCTAACTCTCGGCGTCGCCGCCTGATAGCCTTTCCAAACCGCTGTTTAACATCTGACTGGCTTTTATCTCCCACGGCACAATCGTGGGGAAATGCAGCTCACAAGTCTACATGAAATAAGTGTCTTTATGTAGACTATAAGAGTATAATTGCTTTGTACTGATCGAACCTACTGCTGAAGGATGTTCCCAACTCTCCCCACAAAATTCCCGCAAGATATTGGTCAGCCGAACTTTGCGATCGGCGATCGTGTTCGCTTTGTCCCCCTCCCCAGCCAAGACTTTGGCACGATCGTTGGGGTAGAATACGCACCGGCCGAACATCTACAGGCTTGGAGTTGGTGCTATCGCATCTGGCTCGATCCACACAGTCCTTCCCGTGCCTGGACGCAAACTGATACCGCCTGGGAAGCCGACTTAGAGTTATGGACTCAAGCGGCTCCAGCACCAGTGAAAGCGACAGGCGTCGCAGCGGAGCCTGACACATGAACAGCCAGAGTCTTGGTCCCCGAGAGCGCGCGCTCTTCCGACTCTACGTCAACTGCCAACTCGGCATGTCCCCGCAAGACTTTTATACAAAGTGGGCCGTGACCCACGCCCAAATGGCGCAAATCTGCCACTGCTCTGAACCCACTGTGGATCGCTGGTTTTCGCAGAGCCGCCATCGCCGTACCCCTACCCCCCTGCATTGCCGCCGCCTAGCCGAAATGGATTTCCTGTGGGAAAGTTACGAGCAAATCGCCCCCGACTTGCGGCAACGGCTCTGCCCACCACCGCTCGCACACTGAAGCTATCACTGTGATAGGACTTACTTGCCGCCGCGCCAGTAGACACGTTTAATGAAAGACAGCAATACAAATGTTCTTTCTTTCTGGCAACTATGGCAACCGCAGCCGTGACAGTCGGCAATCTCGTGACTGTGACCTTAAGTCTGGAAGGTGTCCGTCCCCTCCTCTTCCACCGCTTTGGACCGCATTCGATTCCCCTCGAAAAGCAAGAGTTGAGTGGGGTACCGGGCAACAACCCTGAAGAGTGGCGCACGAGCTTTCTGACCACCCCGGAAGGGCAACTCTGCCTGCCCCCCACCTATCCCTTCTCCTGCCTCAAAGACGCCGCTGCTTTCACCCGTAAAGGTAAAAGTAACCTCCGTAAAGCAGTCGCTTCGACGCTGCAAATTCCCAGCCAGTGGGTACTGCTCGAAGACCGCTTTGTGCCCGCTAAACCCATTCAGATCGAACAGGGGCAAGTGGTGGACCCTTTGCCACCGGTGTACATTGACGTGGCGGGTGTCCGTAATCCTGGTAGCGGCGGCCGCCAGATTCGGTATCGCCTTGCGGTGGCGCCGGGTTGGCGCTGTACGATTCCCTTGCTCTGGGACAAAACCGTGGTGTCACGGGGCGAAATGGCAGCCATCTGTGTCGATGCCGGGAAACTCGTGGGTTTGGGTGATGGTCGTGCGATCGGCTTTGGGCGCTTTACGGTGCTGTCCTTTGAAGTGACCGACACCTCTTAACGCCGTTAAGTGTGTCGGAACGCGGCTTGCCTTGGCTGGGTAAGGTCCGGTATGGCATGGTCCGGTTTGGTAAGGTCCGGTTGGCGGTGACACGACATGGCTGCAAACGCGACAAGGGGTAAACCCAAACGACCACCGCGGGCGCTGTGGCTCATGACCCGACAACGGGTGTGGCAGCGGGATCAGGGCACTTGTCAGGGACCCCATTGCCGCGACCGTCTGCCGTGGTCACTCCCCCTCGACCGGGCGCACATTGACCACATCCAGGAAGTGTGTCGCGGCGGCAGCCATCAAGACCAGAACCTCCGCACGCTTTGCCGCCGCTGCCACTGCCTGCGGGCTAACCACACCCATCAGGGCCTGATCGCTGGCGGTCTCCGTGACGGCATCCTGCCACCCCACTGGCGCACGCTGGTGTGGGAAGACTGAAACACTGTATGACCATCCGGTAACCCTCATGTGCTCTGCCCTACCCTGGCTCCAACCGCTCTGGTGGCCCAGTCGCCGCTATATTTACGGCTGCTGGCTCCTGCTCGGTCTCTTCCTTAGCAGCCGTACTCTGATGCAGTGGGGGTGGTTGTCGCTCGCGCAACATGAGCACTGGCACACCTGCCTGTGGCTCGTATGGCTCGACGAACAGCAACGCTTGAGCCAGAAAAGCCTGGACGTGCTGGAGCAATGCTTTCTGGAGGGCGAATTACCCTTAAAGGCGTCTCACCTGCAATGTTTCCGCGACCTCCTCGCACTCCATCATGAAGGGCGCTACGCGGTCGTGCTGGCCCAGTTGTATGGGGACGGCGCCGCCAGCGCTAACCCAACCCAAGAGGAGCACTAATGCCACCCTTTCTGATTACCTGTTTAGACGACGAAGGCATGTATCCTAGCAGTTTTGTGGTGGTCGAGGCACCCTCCCCACTGGCGATCGCGCAGCACATGCTAGCAGCACCAGCCCGTTGGGAAGCCTTTCTCTGGCGGGCGTATGAGCACCAAGCCCCACATACAGTACCACCAGCCCGCACCCTCTGGGAGTTGGTCTCGACGCAGGCGGTCACACCAGAGGCGTTGCTAGAACTGCTGGGACAAACGCGGATCGATGGTGATTCGACAGTACAGGTACACCTTTGGGAGCTCACGGTGCAGCCACTCGCGGCGGTCGAGACCGACCCGTGGCAACGTGGACTCTACCGCTCAGCGACCAGTCGTGAGCCACCGACATCGGCAGCACCCACTACAACTGACGTGGAGACCCCAGAAGCTCCTGAAACGCTGTAGCACGCTAGTGAGCACTGGCTCTGTCCTTGAGTCTTGCCCCCCAATTGTCCCGGCTCTAGCGTTCTACCGTTAGATCATTAAAGACTGGTTCTTGCCAAGGCTAGGGCAAAAACACTCGACCAGTCGCCACACCAGACACACTCAAGCAGAGGCGGTCACGTCATGGCACTCTTCTTAGTCACCAGTTTGTACGATGAGGGCATTTCACCCAACAGTTTCCGGGTCGTCGAGGCTGACTCCAAGCTCGCCGTGGCTCAGCACATGCTAGAGCAGCCCCATTGCTGGGGCTCTTTCCTCGCTCGCTCGTTCCACGAGACTTTGGCCGACCAGACGTTTACACCGCAGCAATGGCTCGATTACTTGGAGCACACCTACGTGGATGGTGATTCTGACGCGCAGTTGCGGATTCACGAAATTACGGTGCAGCCGCTCCAGGCGGTCGACACTCAACCCTCTTTTCAGCCAGGCGCACTGTTTTCGGATTTTGGTTAGTGACGCTGCAGCCACCCTTACTACAACTCGTGACGCAGTCATGGGGGCTACAGCTTGTGGTGCAGCAGACACCACTCCTGCCACCAGAACCCGTGTCTGTAGCGCCACGGTTAGACCGCTTAGCGCGGCACGCTGCCGACATCGCGACCGCGACCAACGAGAGAACGCGCGTCGAGCGGTTGGTGTCTCCCCTGTTGCTGCACCTCGCCGTCGAGTCTGACTTGAGCTTGTCCTGTGGGGCCTGGTTAGACGTCGATCGTGCAGCGGGGCTAAGTGGCACAATGGATCATCGCTTGAGTAGAGCGACACCGATGCGATCACCCCTGCTGCCGCCCATTACCGCTGTCATGGAAACTAAGGCAAGGCAGGATGAGTCCGTTTCCCATTGCTTAGTCCAGTTGGTGGCAGCCCAGCGCTGGAATGCCTCAGCCAGTGTGGTCTATGGTGCCGTCACAACCGAGTTGGTCTGGCGCTTTCTAAAGCTGGAAGACACCACCGTCACGCTGGATCAGACTGACTACCCGCTGTTCCCGCTCGCACCGCTACTGGCGTTGTTAGCACCAATGGTCAGTCAGTCCACGCGCTGAAAGCGGATTGGCTTTTCAGTGCACTTGGACGTTTCTAGGGGTGCTCACCTGCTGCTCTTTGTGCTTTGTGACCACGACGCTGGTTGCACCGTCCCGCTCGCATGTGCTGACCGTCATCCTCATTGTCATCTGCTATGGTCCCTATAGAGTAAAGTTGGTGCGAAGCCGACGGCTCGGCAAAACTGTTCGGCGCTGCGAGCCAGGCAGACAGAACGCAAAGGTGAGTATAACAATGCTTGATCTAGCCAAGGTTGAACAAATGGCTCAGTCCTCTTCACCTCAAGAGCTTTTTGCGGCACTCGTTTGGCAGCGCCGCTTCAATGCGTTTCATGGAGAAGCCATCATCACTGACCTGGCCAAGCATTCCCAGCTTTGGCGCAGCTTTCTCTTCACCAGACCCATCTATGCCCCCGATCCCAAGGGTTTAAGCTTCTGTGGTGTCATCGATACGTTGCTGGCAATGGCAAACTACCGCCCCGTGCCTGAAACCAGTATGATGCCTTCCGTCCTCTATCCAGCCGATACCCTGTACATTCTGGCTGAAAATCAAGCTACCGTAGTCGCTCAACTTTTGGACTTAGGCAAGGACTGGCGTGCTGGTGCAGTCGATGTCTGCGATGGTATCACGTCTGATGAAGCGTTTCGCTTTCAAGCTTATGTCAAAGGTCGCTTGCAACAATCGCTGTGGGGGCATGACAATGAAGACGATCGTGATGCCGTCGTCCTTTCCTACTGGTGGGATTGAAACGTAAATATGCGTCCTTGACCCTCGGCTCTGAACGGTCTGGAGCATAGCGATTAAAAGCTAAAGCTTGTAACACTCTTGCACTGAAAGGCGAGAGCAACAGGGAAGACAAAGCCAGCCTCAAGATTGAAGGAGACTTCTTTACCCGACAGCACGACTCCTGGTTGCACTTTCAAGGCAGCAATCCTCTACAGCCTCTGAGGACTAGGGGTGCTGCAGAGCAAAGTCCAAAAACCAAAAACCAAAAACGGCCCCAAAAACCATCGAACCACTGCTCGCCCTGCGGTTGCCCATGCTCCAAGCAGCGCGTCCTTTGCAAAGAAGCCTTTACCCATGCACGTAGCACACACAAAGCGACTCTTTGAGGACTTTCCACTGCTTTATGCGGGTCGGCATCTGCCTGTCACCACCAACCTCATGTCCTCGGGTTTCGACTGTGGTGATGGCTGCTTTGAGCTGCTGTACGACTTGTCTCAACAATTGGAGCAGTACAACCTGGAACATCCTGAAGCCACAGTCATGGCAGTACAGGTTAAGGAGAAGTTTGGAGCGTTACGGTTCTATATTGATCGGGTTGCCTTACCGGTGGAAGCCGCGATCGCCGCCGCAGTACTGCAGTCGTTGCAGACCTGTGCCCTGACAGGGCGACCAGGCAGTCTGCATCAACGCCACGGTGACTACCGAACGTTGTGTCTTGAGCAGGCACGTGAGTTGGGCTTTGAGCTTATCTCAAGCGCAAGAAAGGCATCCCAAACAGTTGTCACTTCGGTGCCGAGGTTTCCGGAGAATTAGGTGCCGAGGCATGTGCAATTTTGCATCATTGACGCAGAGAGCTATGAAGACTGCTCGATTAGCTTTGAAGCCTTTGCCTCCTGGTGGATTTCCTACCCACTCGGCAATACCGTTGTCTGGCGGCAGCACCAAATTGTCGCCTCTCTTGGTCTTTGGCCCTTGAGTGCAGAGCAGTACACCGCTTTTACGACTGGGATTATACGTGAAGAGACCTTGCGCCCGCTGTCGCTAGAGCAGTGTGCCGCAGAGCCGTCAGGGTACTGGTACCTTTCCGGCATCATCGTGATTCCAGCGTTGCGACGGCAGCCAACCAGTCCGTTGCAAACGCTTATTGCGGCCACACTCAAACTGTGGTCAAAGAGCGGTCATGTTGCCTCTTCAATCAGGTGCTGCGCCCTTGGACACGCAGACCAAGGCAGGCGTTTGTTAGGGAAACTTGGCTTTGCTCAGATCAGCAACGGTACGGCTCTACCTGACGAGTACCCCCTTTATGAGGGAACCTATGCCTCCCCTGACCACCATTTCGTAACCTTCACTTGTCCAGTCGCGGGTCACAGGCGTCCCACAGACCCTCTTTGCTCTGTGTGGGCGTTATGCCGTTAGCACCTGAAGCAGCATAGCGCTAGAAGGTCGTGGCACTACTACTTCAGGTTGCAACACACCAAGAAGGCACTGAAGCTGTCTCAATCAGGCTGAAACGGCTTGAGGCTGGAAATCACGCTCGGGATTTTCCTTTTGGGCACATCAGAAGGACGGGGGATCCTCCGAGTTCTCATCCTCCCACGCGTCGTCGGTATCCTGCCAGCCAACCCTGGTAAATACCAGTGATTGCCGAAAGTTCTGCACGTAATAGAACATGCGAGTGCGATTCAGTCTGAAAATGAGATCCTGAATCATTTGTCCAGCCATCGCTTCCAGTTCGGCATCATTGAGTCTCCGTTCTGATGACTCTGCCGCCTCAGAGAGGATTCTGGCCGCTTGCAACAAAGCATAGATTGCCCCTTCTAGATCCCTGGAGTGCCGCACGACGGGGCGACGGGAACTGGATTGAGGGAAACGTGAGGCACTGAAAGCGGAATTCCGATCAAAGTTTGCGTCGATCATAGTTGTCATAATGGGAGCGAGCCCAGGAATGAAAGGACACCCTTGGTAGGGACAGGGACAGGCGGTGGGAACAGGAGCGTGGGGAGAGGGAATGCTCGCGGTGACATCAGGCAGTGTGTAAGTCTCTGCCTGATGCCGTCTGGCTCACGTTGACTGGGACACGAGGGTCGGACAAGCTACCCACCCTCAACGACCCGCAGAGGAACCGGAGTCACTTGCACCGCTACAGGCTCAATACTCCTCGTCTTCGTCGTCACGGTCACAGTCATAGTCTTTTGTCCCTGGAAGCGGTTGTGGTCCTGAGTTTCGCCAGGTCCTAATGTGACGCTCCATCGTCTTCCGGTTGAGATTGCAAATCAAATCCTGAATCATGTGCGACGCTAAGGTTTCCACCTCCGTGTCCAACATCAGACGCGCAGTCGTTACATAGTCAGCTTCAGAGAAGATTCTGACGATTTGCACTAAGGCACACACAGCCCGGTCAAGGTCATTGGTGTGCACCTCCGGTTTATGGCGTGAACTCGAACAGGGATTAAAAAAAGAACCAGAAGGTTCTCGCAAGTCTTTCCCGAACATAGGAGTAATCTCTAAAAAGAAATAGCACCCTTGTCAGGAAGACGAGAAGGAGAGTCAGGAGGGGGAGGGAAAGGGGGAGGAAAACGGCCTTGAGCGTGGTGATTAAGGCTCTCTGCAAGAGCGGCTTGTGCTCCCAAGAAGTACCTGTGGTGCCTCACTGCTTTTAGCTAAGAGTGGCGAAGCCATGGTAGGACGTTTTGGCTACGCTTGAGCAGTGATGAACCTCTCGTTTTACGCTGCGATCGAGCGGCTTCCGCTAGGGATCGCGGTGGCGCTGGAGTTTATGGGGCTTCTGAGCGTTACACCGGCCTACTCACGACGCTGACTCGACGGGCTGTGGGTGCTCTTGGCAGTTACTGGCATTCTCTTGCTAACGCCCTTTGTCGGGGCTTTCTGCCGTCATAGAGCTAATAAGAGTACGTTTAACTGTGACGTCAGTTACTCACGCGGCGCTTGCAGGACTGTCCACAACTCCCACCCAGCACGTCACCACGACTGACCTTTGGGTGACCTTTACCCACCGACCAGCATGCAGACCCAACCAGAGGACACAGTCACGCCGAAAGCACCACAGGCAGGCGGACCTTCCCCTCCGATCGACCAGGCTGTCCTGGACTTGCTGACGCGGATCAGTGGCTTCTCAGACGCTCATTTCGATCCAGCGTTCATGGCCCTAAACGAGTCAGAGCTAGAGCCGCTCGTGGTTTTGCTGCTCCAGCATTGGACGGACAACCTGGAGGGACGGCTGTTAGCAGGCTGCCTGCTGGTACTCCGCGAAGGCTGTGGTCTCAGCGCCAGACTATCACCGCCCCTTGACGCTCTCTGAGTGGTAGCAACATGACCAACGTCTCCGCTGACAGCTGCAAGCGCGGCGGTGGCTTTTGGTCGCCACAGGCTCGCTGGTAGTGCTTCAATCAACCGGGTCCAGTTGTTTGAGCTGTAGGTGTTTGCGTCCCAGCACCAACTCAAACGCATCACCTGGCTTGAGCGCCATTTGCTCGGTATACGCAGTACCGATCAACAATTGACCATTCGCTTGCACCGCAAGGCGATAGCCTGCGCTGCGTCCATCCCGACTACGCTCAGCCGCTGACCCGTCCAGCGCAATGCCTTCAGCCTCCAGGAGCGCCTTCAGGAACTGCAGCAGGTTGACGCGCTCCCCACCACCCTTCGTGACGGTGGAGTAACCGCAGGCTTTCGCTTTCTGGGTCTTGCTCAAGGTTGCTAACGTCTTGACCTTCTGTAGTAACGCGTCGCCTGTTAGGGGTTCGCTCGTCTTCTGTTTCGCCATGCTGCTGCTTTACTGCCAATCACCTGCACTCTCATCATGCTGGATTGTCGGTCACAATGATGGACTGAGAGCTGACCGCGATCGCTGATTGAACGGGGGCAGTGTGGTCAAGCAGAAACTGGTTTTTAAGGGTGTACTAGTGGCTCTGGACTAGCTCTGGACAAAAAAGGCTCAAAAAGGAGTAGTACAGAGGCTATTTAGCCTGTTTTCAGAGGCTGCAACCCCGATGCCTTCGTGGCACGGTTGCTCCGGGTTGCAACTCACCAAGGAGTTGTATCCACGATGTGCTCACACTTCTCTATTTCGCGATCACAGCGTGCTCAATGACCTCAGCAACGGCATTTGGATGGGAAACCATCACTACATGTGACGCGCCATTCACTACGATCGTCTCCTTTGAGTTAGCGCGCTTCGCCATAAAAGACTGCACCGCTGCTGGAATGTTCAAGTCGCGGCTGCCATAGATGAACCAGGACGGGGTGGACTTCCATGCAGGCGCACCGGAAGCTTCGTTCAGCGCGGCCTCCGTGATCGGTCGCTGGGTGCTAGCCATCAGCTTTGTGTCTGCGGCAGGCACATCTGCGGCAAACTGCGCGTGGAACTTGTCTTGTTGGATGTAGAGGTCTTTGCCGCCATCAGGTAGTTCGACTGGGGGCGCGAGGGTCGGCCCAAGTGTGCTGCCCGGATAACGTCCTGAAAGTTCAACAGCTGTC
>JBGTJW010000215.1:0-10871 GCA_041744955.1 Stenomitos sp.
AAAATTTACCCATCCGCGCTGAGTTGAGAATGGAAAGCCGCGTCCAATAATCCCGATCGAGGTAGGTTTGACTAACCCGATCCTGGCAGTCGATGTAGGACTGGTAATCTGCCAGCAGCAGGTAGTCATCTTTGTAGAGCAGGGTGCTGACCAACGGATTGAACAAGTTGGTATCACCGTTAGAGAAGCCACCAGAGGCAATGCGATCGATCACCGCTTTGAGTGCTGGGTTGCTTTCGTAGTAGTGGTATGGGTTGTAACCCTTAGCTTTTAGCTCGTAGACTTCGGGTGTGGTAAGACCAAACAAGAAGAAGTTTTCGGCTCCCACTTCATCGCGGATCTCCACATTGGCACCGTCGAGTGTGCCGATCGTCAGTGACCCGTTCATGGAGAATTTCATGTTCCCCGTGCCAGAGGCTTCCTTGCCTGCCAGCGAAATCTGCTCAGAGAGGTCAGCCGCAGGATACACCCGCTGGGCAAACTTCACGTTGTAGTCTTTCAGGAAAACAACTTTGAGGCGATCGCGCACATCGGGATCGTTGTTCACCACATCCCCGACGGAGTTGATGAGCTTGATAATCAGCTTTGCCATGAAATAGCCCGGAGCCGCCTTGCCGCCAAAAATAAAGGTGCGGGGTGTAATGTGGACATCCGGATTCGCTTTAATGCGGTTATAGAGAGTGATGATGTGCAGCACATCTAAATGCTGGCGCTTGTACTCGTGAATCCGCTTTGCCTGGATGTCGAACAGCGATGTGGGATCAACATCAATCCCGTTGACCTGCTTGATGTAAGTAGCGAGGTCTTGCTTAATCGCCAGTTTGATGTCTCGCCACTGCTGCCGAAAATCAGTATCCTCAACAAACGCTTCGAGCTTGCGGAGGTCGTCGAGATGCTTGATCCAGCCATCACCAATTTTGCTGTTGATGAGGTTGGTGAGACGAGGATTGCTCAACACCATAAAGCGGCGTGGCGTGACTCCGTTCGTCTTGTTGCTAAATTTTTCGGGATAGAGTTCGTAAAAGTCGCGCAGCACGTCTTGCTTCAGGAGTTCGCTATGCAGAGCGGCGACTCCATTGATGGCATGACTGCCCACACACGCTAGATGCGCCATACGGACGTAGCGTTCACCCGCTTCATCAATCAGCGACATCCGACTGAGGCGCGCATTATCGTTGGGAAACTTGAGGCGAATCTCGTCCAGAAAGCGGCTGTTGATTTCGTAAATAATCTCTAGATGGCGCGGCAGGAGGGTGCTAAACAGACCCATGCCCCAGCGTTCTAACGCCTCTGGCAGCAGCGTGTGGTTGGTGTAAGAGAGCGCCTTTTGCGTGATGCGCCATGCCGCATCCCACTCGATGCCGTGTTCGTCCATGAGCAGGCGCATGAGTTCGGCAACGGCGATCGCGGGGTGGGTGTCATTCAACTGCACCGCAAACTTCTCGTGGAATTGCTCCACTGGAATGCCCTGACGAGTGAGGATCAACATCATGTCTTGCAGGGAACAGGACACGAAGAAGATCTGCTGGGCGAGGCGCAGCTTCTTACCCTGAGCGGATTCGTCGTTAGGGTAGAGGACTTTCGTGAGCGTTTCGGAAACGGTTTTTTGCTGCACAGCACGGAAGTAATCGCCAGAGTTAAAGGCGGCGAAGTCAAACGATTCGGCGGCGGCAGCACTCCAGAGCCGGAGGGTGGTAGCAGTGTTGGTCTTGTAGCCCAGAATTGGCGTGTCGTAGGGAATGCCCATGACGACCTCGTGGGGAATCCAGCGGGTGCGGTTACGTCCCTGGTCGTCGGTGTAGCGTTCGGTATGACCGCCCAGCTTCACTTCGACTGCCCATTCGGGACGAGAAATTTCCCAGGGATTACCGTAGCGCAGCCATTTGTCAGTAATTTCAAACTGCCAGCCGTCGCGGATGTCCTGGTCAAAGATGCCAAACTCGTAGCGAATGCCATAGCCGATCGAGGGAATGTCGAGTGATGCCATAGAGTCGAGGTAGCAGGCGGCTAACCGTCCCAGACCACCGTTACCCAGTCCAGGCTCTTCTTCTTGCTGGAGCAGCGCGTCAAAATCAAGACCGAGTTCAGTGATTGCTTGCTTGGCTTCGTCATAGATGCCCAGGCTAATAAGGTTGTTGCCCAGGTGAGGCCCCATGAGAAACTCGGCAGAGAGATAAGCGACCGTCCGTACGCCCTGATGGTTATAGGTTTCGGCAGTGGTGAGCCAGCGTCGCAGCAGCCGATCGCGCACGGTGTATGCCAGCGCCATGTAGTAGTCGTTTTGGGTGGCAATCTTGGCAAACTTGCCCTGAATGTAGAACAGATTGTCTTGAAAGGCGCGTTTGAGCGTTTCGATGCTGAGTCCGGTGCGATCGTCCTCGACGACGACGGTTGGCACGCACTCGATCGGTTGATTCGGTACAGTCTGCATAGTTGTGAGTTCCTTCAAAATTTACGCTTCAGCCAGGTGGAACGCGGCTCCCAGCCCTGCGCCCATTTCTGCTGGTGTAATCTTGCCGTCGTGATTGCTATCGATCGCGTCGAAAACAGCATCGGTGCCCATCCACTCTTCGCGGGTGATGAAGCCATCCCCATCGAGATCGTAGGCGTGGAAAATATCTTCCGCCGCGTGCAACACAAAGCCTTCTCCCTCCAGTGCTGCCAGCCGCTTTTCGAGCAGTTTTTCGAGGGCGACCAGGGCTTTGGTGAAGCCAGTGATGCCTTCATCAAGCTTTTGCGTTGCCATGGGGTCTTCAGCGTGGAGTTGATCGAACGTCTCTTGATCGATCGCCAGTTTTTCCAGTTCTAAGCCAGCCGCTTTAGCCGGATCAAGCTTGCGGGGCAGGTCTGCTTCAGTGGTTTGTAGCTCTTTGAGCAAAGCGGGCGAAATGGTGAGCAAATCGCAGCCTGCCAGTTCGGTAATTTCGCCCAGGCTGCGGAAGCTGGCTCCCATCACTTCGGTCTTGTAGCCAAACTTTTTGTAGTAGTTGTAGATCTGGGTGACAGATAATACGCCCGGATCTTCAGTGGCAGCGTAGTCTTTGCCCGTGCTGGCTTTGTACCAGTCGAGGATGCGTCCGACAAAGGGCGAGATGAGGGTAATCCCCGCGTCAGCGCAGGCGATCGCCTGATGAATGCCAAACAACAGTGTGAGATTGCAGTGGATACCTTCTTTTTCGAGTGTTTCAGCCGCTTTGATGCCTTCCCAGGTAGACGCGATTTTGATCAACACGCGATCGCGCGATACGCCTGCTGCTTCGTACTGGGCAATCAGGTCACGACCTTTGGCGATCGTCGCTTCGGTATCGTAGGAGAGCCGTGCATCCACTTCGGTTGACACGCGACCGGGAATAATTTTGAGAATGCGGAGACCAAAGGCAACGGCGAGGCGATCGAACGCCAGGGTCAACACTTTTTCATTGGGGGCATCGGCACCTGCATCCCGCTTTGCCTGCATCAAGGTTTCATCCACAATCTCTTGATACTGGGGCATCTGCGCCGCTGCCGTAATCAGTGACGGATTCGTCGTGGCATCGCGTGGCTTAAAGGTTTCGATCGCCTGAATATCGCCCGTATCAGCGACGACAACCGTCATCTCCCGCAGTTGCTCGAGTAGGTTCGTTGCCATTGGTTACTCCTGATCGGTTTGTTGTCGAGTGGGTATGGTCTGAGTGCAAGACTCCAGGTGCGATACACAGCTATGCACAGGCTACACCATCACGCTAGCGAGCGACTTAATCATACTCATGGTACTGGATGTAAAAACGGAGAGTAGCACCCAGAACCCCTGGTCTATTGTTTTGCTGGCTACTGACCAAAGGCTGAATGCTATAGATTTCTTAAGGTTTTGGCGGGTGGGATGGCTGATTGAGCCGTGCGCTGCCTGTTGCATCGTGGTGGGTCGCGTGGGCACTCTAAACGCACAGACAACCGTTGAGAGAAAAAAACCAATGACTAACCGTATTAGCGCTGCCTTGACTAAAACCGATCGCGAAGCCGTGATGGATGCCATTACCACCATTAAAACCAGACTACCGTTCTTGATTGATCTCACAGCCGACGAACGTAAAGCGCTACCCAAGATGGGCGATAAGAGTCGCGCGTTTGTGAGCAAGGCGCTAGAGGTTGCCACGCAGAACCCAGACTTTTTGCCGCGTTCATTCGACCTGGACGAAATGCGGAAGGACGTACAGTTGTTTGAGGCGATGTACCCGATCGTTGTAGCAATGGCACAGCTTCAGGAATTGCTGGACGACACCTACACAACAGTGGGCAGTGAGGCGTATGCCGCCGCGCTACAGGTGTATAACTACGCCAAAGCGAGTGGACAGGGCGCAGGGCTGGACTCTGTGGTGGATGAATTGGGGCAACGGTTTGCGCGTAAAGCGAAAAAAGCAAAGCCTCAACCGTCAGCGGTGTAGACCCAAACACGGCAATTTCGGTTTGAAGTGAGAACGTTCTCGTTTAAAGCGGGAACGTTTTTGTTTGAAGTGAGACCATTCCTGTTTGAAGTGAGACCATTCCTGTTTTAAGTAGGAACGTTCCTGTTTCAAGTAGGAATGATGCAGGTTGAAACAGCAATGGTCTTGTTTCAAGTAGGAACAATCCTGTTTGAAGTGAGAACAGTCCTGTTTCAAGTAGGAATAGTCCTGTTTAGAGTGAGAACGATTCCTTTGCAAAGCTGCCTTTCTTAAATGCCGAAGGCTATACGCAGTTGAAACAGAAACGATGCTGTTTGAAGTCGGAACGATCGCGGTGGCTTCCTGGTTCCTATCGCTTGGGCGACTGGAAGTCGCAGCTACAGAGACAAAGCCTGCCGCCGCAGGCTCGGATATGCAATATTTGGGTGAGTCCGCGACAGCGGACTTCGCTTCAGTAGTCGCGGTTTCAACCGCCAGATACTTCTCAGATGTCCTCAAAGACACTGCAACCGTAACCCATTGGTCAAAGCGGTCAATGCATGAGGCTCCCATGTGAAGTCTTTGGTTGCGAAAGCTGCTATAAGTGCAAGTAGCAACGCAGTATGGCTAAACCATGAGCGATGATTCTGCTTCACTTCTCCAAATAACGCCTGCAACCTCACTGGAGGATGTGGATAATACCCTGCAACCCACTCCACTCGAAACGGCTGCACAGTTGGATGCCTTTTATCGCCCTGAAATTAATGAAGTGCGGGGCGGCGATAAGATGCAGCGGTTGCAAATTACCTTGAACCAGGCGGCTAGGAAGAAGCTTTTCTTCAAAGCGTGCGTGATGGGGCATCGCGGCGTGGGCAAATCCACCGAACTATCGCGGCTCATCAATCAGATAACCGACCAGTTCTCGACCATCCGCTTTAGTGCAATGACCGCCCTCGACCCCGGTAATTTTAAGCCGCTGGATGTGCTGCTGTTGATGATCGTTGAGGTTGCCGAACGGACGGCTGCATCAATTGACAAAGGCGGAGCGGGAAAACCACCCTCCGATGCCCGACTGCGCGAAATTTGGGACTGGTTTGCTACCGAGAAAGACACCCGTGAGCAGACCCAGGCAGCAACGGCAACCATTGAAGCGGGGGCAGGTGTCAAGGAAGACTCGCTGTGGGGCAAGGTGCTGGGGCTGTTTGCCAATCTCAAGGGAGAAATGAAGTTTGCCGCCACGCGCAAAACCGAAGTCGTAGACCATCGCATCAGTCGGCTCACGTCGTTGATTGAGATTGCTAATCGCCTGCTGGATGAGTGCAATCGGCTGCTGAAAAACGCAACGGGACGGCAGTGGTTGTTTGTCGGCGAAGACTTCGATCGCGCAGGCATTCCGTCCGATCGCATCGAAGATCTATTCATTACCTACGCCAACATCTTTCAAGACCTCCGCACCCACCTGATTTTCACCTTACCCATCGGGCTTTACTACTCGTCCAACGCGCCCCGGCTCCCCTTCTCGCAGGATCGCAGCTACGTCATCCCCGATACCCCCATGTATCGCCTTGACCACATGCCCAATGAAGCCGGACGCAACGCGGTTGAGGCAGTTTTGAACGCACGCATGGATCTCAAGCTCTTTGAACCCAACCAACTGCTGCGGGTCATCGTGGCATCGGGCGGGAACCTGTCCAATGCCTTCAGCCTGGTCAACTATGCAGCCATTAGCGCCCTGATCCGCGAAGCAACCCAGATCAATGAAGCAGACGTGACCGGAGCCATTGTCAATCTCCGCAGCGATTATGAACGCAGACTGGGACAAAGCCCCTTCGATCGCGAAGAAGTCACCTACAGCGACAAAGCCGACTTGCTAAAGCGCATTTACAATGGTGAAAAAGCGGCTCAAATGACTAATCCGGTGCTGTATTCGCTGCTCAATGCCCGCGCGGTGCAAGAATTTAACGGGCAGCGCTGGTTTGGTGTGCATCCCCTCGTGGTAGACATCTTGACAGCCCAAAATCAGTTGACCCCAGACAATGCGGGAGCCATTTTAGGTGGAAGCGTCTAACCCCTCGCCCCCAACTGTGGGAAGCATCATCGATACCGCTCAGCGTTTGCGGCTGTGGGCAGGACGATCGGGCAGCGGTTTGGCACGAGTCGAGTACAGTTCAGAGTTTGCCCGTCAGCGAGTGATGCAGGCGTTAAAAACTGCCCTGCTAGAGCGATCGATTCTTTTGCATGAGGTGGTGCTGCCCACCTATCAAGACCCGGTTGCGTTGGTTGCCTATCTTCTTAAGGAACTCAACCAGCTTGAACGGGGAGTCATCTCCATCACTGGCTTTGCCACCGCGTTTTCGGGTCAAACGCCCCTGCCCGAAGCACTACGGATCGTGAACTTTAACCGGGAGCGCCTGGTACACCTGCCGCTGCGACAGATCTGGTGGATGACACCCGTGTTTTTGCAGACGGCAATCCACGCCATGCCCGATCTCAACCGCTGGTTTATGCTCCAGCTACAGTTGACCGAAGCAGTAATGGTCTCGTCTCTGTCGTCCTTGGTTGCTCAGGTGACTAGCTCCACGACCAATATTGACGATGCCTATCAGCGATCGCACTATCTCATCCGTGAATTTGAACAAGCGCGCGCTGCTGGGGCACTCACCGAGGAGTTATTGACCACCTACCTATTGCCCGCCCTCGAAGCGCTTGCCGACGTAGGCGCTCAGAAACAACTTCACGACCTGACCACTCAGTTTGAAGGACTGCTGGGGCAACTCAAATACGGCGACTCTCCCAAACTGGCAACCAGCCTGGGTCGGTTAGCAGAACTCTACCGTGAACAGGGACGCTACGGGCAGGCAGAACCGCTGTTCCTCAGAGCTTTGGCGATTCGGGAGCAGCAGTTAGGCGCAGACCATTCCCTTTTCGCAACCACGCTGAACAATTTGGCAAATCTCTACTATTGTCAGGGACGTTATGGGGAGGCAGAACCGCTGTACCTCAGAGCTGTGACAATCAGTGAACAGCAGTTAGGCGCAGACCATCCGACCGTGGCAACCCATCTGAACAATCTGGCAAATCTCTACCGTGCTCAGGGACGGTACGGGGAGGCAGAACCGCTGTATCTCAGAGCCGTGACAATCGGTGAACAGCAGTTAGGCGCAGACCATCCGGACGTGGCAAGTGGGCTGGACAATCTGGCAGGACTCTACTGTGCTCAGGGACGGTACGGGAAGGCAGAACCGTTGCACCTCAGAGCCTTGGCGATTAGTGAACAGCAGTTAGGCGCAGACCATCCGACCGTGGCAAGCAGGCTGAACAATCTGGCAGAACTCTACCGAGCGCAAGGACGGTACGGGGAGGCAGAGCCGCTGTATCTCAGAGCCGTGACAATCGGTGAACCGCAGTTAGGCGCAGACCATCCTGACGTGGCAATTTGGCTGAACAATCTGGCATTACTCTACCGTGCTCAGGGACGGTACGGGGCGGCAGAACCGCTGTACCGCAGAGCGTTGACAATCTCGGAACAGCAGTTAAGTGCAAACCATCCGGCTGTGGCAACTCGGCTGAACAATCTGGCAGAACTCTACCGAGCGCAAGGACGCTACGCGGAGGCAGAACCGCTGTACCGCAGAGGGTTGGCAATCCTGAATGAGAGATTAGGAGACGACCATCCTAATACCCAAGCAGGGCGGCAAAACTTCCGGGGCTTTTTGCAGGCGGTGATGGAGGCGGGGCAAACGGGGCAACTCTCCGACCATCCGGTGACTCAAGACCTGCTGCGACAGATGCAGACGGGAGATGCCAATGCCTGAAATTAGTCGCTTCTTTGGCATCATTATTGCCATGTATTACAACGACCATCCACCACCCCATTTTCACGTGCGTTACGGTCAACAAAAAGCCATCATTGAGATTCAGTCCCTCTCGATTCTGGAAGGAAAACTCTCTCCCAGAGCCTTAGGACTTGTTATCGAGTGGGCATCTGCCCATCAAGCTGGACTGCTGCAAAACTGGGAGTTAGCCAGACAGCAGGAACCACTCGCATCCGTTCAACCCCTGGAGTAAGGTCTATGCTCAAAGACATCGTGGCGGTCAAACCCTTAACAGGCTATCAACTCTGGCTGACCTTTGAAGACGGCATTGAAGGCGTTGTTGATATTAGCCAGTTGATTGAGTTTTCCGGTATCTTTGCACCCTTACAAGAGGCAAAAACCTTCGCCCAGGTTCAGATTCATCCAGAGCTAGGCACGCTGATTTGGCAAAATGGTGCCGATCTCGACCCCGATGTGCTGTACGCTCTTGTCTCTGAGCAACCAATTCCCAGTTACACCAAGACCACTGCTCTCTAAGGCGCGATCGACGCTCCCAACTCTTACAGTAGAAGCCCTACAACGCAAGCAACTGCTTCGTGAGAACGCTGCCATGCACATCAAAGACCTTACCACGCCTTGACGACGCAACTTAATGTGGCTCCCTCGCTGACTAACTAAAGTTTATCCCGCAGAAAACTAGCGGAAGCAATCAGGCGCTGACCGATTCACCACCCCATTTCCCCTTAAGCTCCACGCCAAACTCGATGCGATCATCCTTCAGGCATACGGCTTCAACCCAGACGATGACCTCCTCGAAAAACTGCTGACGTTAAACTTAGAGTTAGCAGAAAAAGAGAAATGCGGAGAAGCGATCGTTGCTCCCTGGGCACTCATACAATCCAGCTAGGCGATCGTGTTCATGCTTAAGACCACAGACTACTTTGACAACTTTGCCTCGCAAAAGCACTCAGAAGTTCAGCGAGAATGGATACAATACGTGCTGACAAACCCCGTCAAAACAGAAGCACAAGCCAACAACCGCATCTCTTATTGGGGGAAACATTGCAGAAGCGGAAAACCGTGTGCTCAGGGTCATCACGCTAGAAGATGACGTAACCATCCATAACGCCTTTTTTGACCGTAACTTTTACAAGCGACAGCAGCGAGGTGAAGAACCCTAATGAAAATCCAGTATTTTTCTGAAACAGATACGCTAGCGATCGAGCTAACAACAAAACCGATCGCTGCAACAGATGCCATCACTGATGATTTGATTTTGGACTATGACAGTGATGGCAAAGTGGTTGCCATTACCCTAGATAACTATTCTCGCAATGTAGAAACAATTAATTTACAAGCATTAGGAGTACCTCTTTTAGCTGCATAAACTGCCCAACGAACCACCAGCCAACTCTACAATCTCCGAGCCAAACTTGATGCGATCGTCCTGCAAGCCTACCCCTTCAACCCAGACGATGATTTGCTCGAAAAACTGCTGACGTTAAACTTAGAATTAGCAGAAAAAGAGAAGCGGGGAGAGGCGATCGTTGGTCCCTGGGCACCACAATAAAGTACAACAGTACAACTTGATTTTCTAAAGCAATCACTGAGCATGAACGAAATCATTTTCCTTATCGAAGAAGACCCCGAAGGCGGCTACATTGCTCGCGCGATCGGTGAATCGATTTTTACTCAAGCTGACACGATCGAATCCCTTCGTGACTTCATCCGCGATGCTGTCCAATGCCATTTTGAAGACCGCGATCGTCCTAAATTAATTCGTCTCCACTTTGTCCGAGATGAAGTCATCGCCTCATGAAGCTCCCACGGGATCTTGATGGCAGCCAACTCGCCCAAGCCCTCAACAAACTTGGCTACAAAATTATTCGCCAGACAGGCAGCCATATTCGTTTAACCACTCAACAGCATGGAGAACACCACATCACTATTCCAAACCATAGCCCCCTCAAAGTCGGCACCTTAAACGCAATCTTGAAGGATGTCGCAGACCATATTGGGCGAAGCCGCGACGAGCTACTGAGTCAGCTCTTTTAAGCAGATGAACAAATATTTTTGGTGAGTTGGGCTGACCAGCTAACGCTTCAAAATCGATGCGATCGTCCTGCAAGCCTACCGCTTCAGCCCAGACGATGACCGACTCGCAAAACTGCTGACGTTAAGTTTAACGTCAGTGCGGGTTAAGAACGCTCATGCGGTGCTGATCGGCTGAAACGCCGCAAACACGTTGACGAAAACTTGACATCGGCAACGATGGCATAAGGATTCAGCTTATCCCGAACTCAGGTTGGTTAGGCTCACTGATTAACGCAGGTAAGCCAGCGTTACACCCGCACCGCCATCCGGACGGCTTGCCAGTTCATACCGATCGACTTGAGGATGGTGTTGCAAGAAAGTATGTACACCCTGCCGCAATTTGCCTGTCCCATGCCCGTGAATAATCCACAGCACGCCACTTTCATACGCCTGGGCGATCGCCTGCTCCATCATTGGCTCGGCATCGGCAACACGGCTACCCCGGATGTCGATCGTATTGTGAGACGTGCGGATAATAGGGGTATCAGAAGTAGGGTTTTGAGTGTCAGGAGGCGGCGCGTTTGAAGTTTTGAGGTTTAAGTTTTGAGTTTTGAGTGGCTCC
>JBGTJW010000216.1:0-7194 GCA_041744955.1 Stenomitos sp.
GCTGCGAGGTGAGGGTGGAAAGCGGAAGTGGAGGGTTCTTACGCCACCATCAGGCGCTGCAATCCGCTCGATTTTATCAAGCTGCTTTTCGCGACTCTTTGCCTGGGTGCTGCGGGTGGCACTGGCACGAAAGCGATCGACAAAGGCTTGCTGCTTCTCCAGCTCTTTCTGCTGCCGCTCAAAAGCGCTCAGTTGGGCATCGCGCATCTCTTCTTTCTGCTGAAGATACGCCGAATAGTTACCCAGGTAGGTGCTGGAAACGCCGCGCTCGGTTTCCACGATTTGGGTGCAGAGGCGATCGAGAAATTCGCGGTCATGGGAAACAATTACCATCGGCGTGGACAGCCCTTTGAGATAGTTTTCCAGCCACTCGATAGTTTCTAAGTCCAAATGGTTGGTCGGCTCGTCCAGCAGCAGCAGATCGGGCTTTTGCAGCAGAATTTTTCCCAAACTCATCCGCATCTGCCAGCCGCCGCTGAAGGCACTCACCAGACGATCGCCATCCTCCAGGTCAAACCCCAGATCGGGCATAATTTTCTCAATGCGCGAATCTAAGCCGTAGCCGTCCAGTGCTTCAAACTGTCGCTGTAAGCGATCCATCTCATGCAGCAGGGTGTCTAGTGCTTCGGGCGTTGCCGTTTCCATGTCTCGATGGACGGCAGACAGCGCAACGTGAACATCGTTTGCTTCCCCAAAGGCACGCCAAAACTCTTCGCTGACAGTGCGGGTGGGGTCTACTTCAAATTCCTGGGTGAGATACGCAATGTGCAGGCTGGCAGGGCGGATGATTTCGCCTGCGGTTGGCTCTGTTTCGCCTGCAATGATTTTGAGCTGCGTCGATTTGCCAGCACCGTTAACGCCGACCAAGCCGATGCGATCGCCGGGTTTGACTTCCCAGTTGATGTCCTTCAGCACTTCGCCAGTCGGATAAATTTTGCTGACGTGCTCCAATCGCAACATGAGGAATCTCCAGAGAAAGTCGAGTTAAGGTGGTCTGCGATGACTGTAACAAAATTTAATCGTACATGGTTTGCGTGAATGTCGCTCTTAAACCATGAACTTACTCACTGCTTCTAGCCAAGTCTTCCTTACTGCTCCATCTTCCTTACTAATGCCCGAATCGTTTCCTCCACCGATCGCGGCTCCCAACCTAGCTCTCGTCGCGCTTTGCTGCCATCGACACGCACACAGCGATCGTACACATAATGGACGCGCTCTCGGCTTAACGGTGGTTGCCAGGAAAAAAGGCGACCGATCGGATCAAGCAAATTGCCCACTAGCCGCACGATCGCCTCTGGAGTTTCGGCTGGAGCGGGAACACCGGACTCTTTGCTCAGTAAAGCAAACATTTCGCGAGTCGTCATATCGCCTGCCGAAATAATGTAGCGTTCGCCGCGCTTGCCCTTCTCGGCTGCCAGCAGCATTGCCGTTGCCAGATCGTCTACGTGAACGATACCCGTCACACGATCGCCCCCTGCCCAAAGTTTCAGCCCGCCTTTAAGGAACTGCTTCACCACGGGACCAAAGTGCGGGTCATCAGCACCAAAAATGCCAGAAGGAAGCACACTGACGACATGAAAGCCCTTAGCAGCAGCTTGATCGACTAATTGCTGCGCTTCATATTTGGTGCGATCGTACGCTGACGAAAAATCTTTTTGCGTGCGCTCAAAGGTTTCATCAATGACGCGCCCTTGCGTATCGCCAAAAATGCCGATCGTGCTGCAATACACCATCTTAGGGACTCCCGCCGCCTGAGCCGCTGCCAACACTGCCCGCGTACCGTCCACATTCACCCGCTCCATCTCTGCTGCGTTGACAATGCCCAGTTCGACATAAGCAGCAATGTGGAAGATCACATCCACGCCTGTCATCGCTGCCTTCAGGATATCAACGTCGCACAAGTCGCCATACACTAGCTCCACCTTGCTTTCTGCCAGACGTGCCAGATCGCTAGACTTTCGCACCAGTCCTACGACCGCATTGCCACGTTGCTCCAACGCCTGAATTAAATGCGCTGCGGAAAAGCCGTTTGCCCCGGTTACGAATGCTTTCATAGTGCTACAGCCATCTCCACCTGCATAAGTCACACTCACTCATTCTTTTACCTTTGCACCGATCGACCAGCCAACCGTTTAGTCGCGTCAGAGTGGAGGCATCACCAACTGATAAAGCCAGAGTAGCGCAGTGTTGCCCTGAGTGAGAACGAGCCAGCGTTGAGCCACGATCGCGGTCACTTCAATTGCTTTTTCAGGTCAAGGCTTTCTCGTAGATTCTATAGGTCTTATAAATTTTGCCACCGGAGGCTTCAATGAGTTTGCGAGAGGGATAATTGTCTTCGTAAACCCAGGAAAGTTCAGCGCGTTTGTAGGGCTTTCCTTTTTGAATGCCGCCCTGCATACCCAAATAGATGAGTCCTAACGGCACCATTTTGCGGCGAAATTCTGGTAGTGAACAAATAGCAATCACTCGTCCTTGATCAATTTGGCGACGATACCAGAGAAACTTGAGAATGCCGAGCCAATTTAGCTTGCCGTTAACGTGTTTGAGAGCAATATTGTAATCCGGTAGCCCCATCCAAAAACCGATCATTTCACCGTTATATTCGGCGATCGGAAACACATCTGGATCGACCAAACTTTGTAAATCTTTCGCTTCTTCCAAAAACTCTTCTTGTGTGCGCGGCGTAGAACTCCAGTTATTTGAAAAGGCTTTTGTGAACAGGTTGTACAAACTAATGCAATCCTGCTCAAAGCCCTCGCCTTTGGTTCGTAAGGGACGAAACGTGACACCCGATCGCAGCGCAATGCGATAGCCCTTTTCAAACTCTGGCGACAGCGGTTTGTCTAAGGGAAAGTTGTACGCATAGGCATCTTTCGCTTTTTGCCAGCCATCCTGCTCTACAAACTGCGGGTAATGAGGCGGATTGTAGGGCATCATCATCATCGGCGGCGAGTCAAACCCATCCACCAGAAACAGACAGTTATTATGGGTGGAGAGGTCGATCGGTCCTCGCACTATGGTCATGCCCTGCGATCGCAGCCACTCACACGCCGCATCCAGCAACGCTTTCGCTACCGCAAAATCGGGGACGCACTCAAAGTAGCCAAAGAGTCCGACCTTCTGCCCTTCGCGATCGATTAGGCGATCGTTCACCGCTGCCACAATGCGACCGAGAAGTAGGGGGTGAGGAGTGAGGAGTGAGGGGTTTCCTTGCGGACGGCTGACCGCCACAAACTGCTGCAAGCGCCCATATTGCAAAAACGGATTGGTCGGTGCAAGCTGCTTGGCAATGCTGCTGCGGATCGGCGGCACCCAGTTGGGATCGTTGGCGTAAACAACCGCTGGAACATCCAAAAACCACTCTTGCTCTACCGCAGTAGTTACAGGAATAATTTGAACGGCGATCGCGCTGTCAGTGGTTGCAGTTGGGTTGCTATCAACAGAGGGCTTCACAGTCACGTCTCTCTTCCCTTGCTTTTAGTGCTTTTTAACTATGGAGTCACCGCCACGGTTAAAAAGCACTATATCAGCCTTCCTTGAGCGATCGTGTTCACTTTTTGGTCTTTTGCGGGTCGTTTCCAGCGTTATTCTTTGCGGCGAGGTATTTGGTGATCGCTTCTCCAATCTCCTCTTCTGAAGTCTTTGATGGCTTTTCGGGTGTAAGGCAGTCTGTGATGACCAGAAAGAGTAGACCCGTAAAAATCGCAACGGCAATTTCCATACGTGTGCAGCCTTTTTAGTTAAATTGGTGTGCTTTGAGTTACTTCGCTGGGCGAAAAATTCACTGGGCACAATTGCCGAGTCCTAAGGAAAACAAGTGGCAGGCAGCCTGTCTTTGCTTCAGGGTGCTGGCACTAGCCATAACTTTTTGCTTGCGTTCTTGCCACAGTGCGCTATCGGGAAGGTTGTTGGCTGCCGCGATCGCATTATCAGCTTCGCGTTGCTTGAGATGCTGCTGTGCCGCTTGCCAGACTTGGGCATACTCCTGTTCTTTGGCGGCGGCTTGCTGCTGCGCCAAGACTTGCAGTTGCAGTTGTTGTGCGGCTGCTATGACGGTTGCTTTGGGCTGCGACCAACTGAGTTGAGCGGTGATTTGCCCAGCCGCTTGCAGTGCTGCCGCGCCATCACCATGACTCAATGCCTGCTGCGCTAACTGCCAGTGCTGGCGGTTGCGATCGTCCTCTAAGCGCCATTGCTGCATTTGCTCCTGTGCGTCGCGGTAGGCAGGGCTACCAGGCGGAATTTTTGCCACCATTGCATTCGCACTGTCCCAGTTACCTTCTGCCAGAGCCGTTTGAAGCATTTGGCGCAATTGCTCTAAACACCGATTGGCGAACTGTTGCACCTCGGTTTGAAGGGGACTGTCTAACGGAATTTGTTGCAATCGTGCGATCGCCTCACCCGGCTCACCGTTAGCAGCGAGATCATTGGCTTGCTGTAGCACCGTTCTGGCTTGCTGTAACCATTGGTTCGCTTGCTCTGTTGCCAGGGCTTGTGCCTTACTGCAATCCCGCCAGAGTCGATCGGCTTCCATGCCAACCATAAACAGAGAACGCACGCTAGAGGCTAACGCAAGGCAATCCTGATAGTTTTGTTGAGCTTGTTTGGCTTTTGCCTGCTCCAAAACCTGACCGCCTTTCTGCATTTGAGTGTAGCTATAGCTAGCGGCGCAAAAAGCCGTTAAAGCGAGACAAAAACCAGTTACAACGGTGAGCGATCGTGGTTGTGTTGAGGAAAATATTGTTTGAAAGGACGGCTTTTGCTTGAGCGATCGCTGTAGCAAAGCAGCAAACGGAAGTTCTTCAAGAAGGGGCAAAAAAGCGCGCTGTGACTTAGCAGCAAAGGGCGCAACCCATCGCGGTGGTGCGAAGGGCTGATTCGATTGAAAAGGATCACCTTGCTCCGGTTCTTGTTGTTTGATCAGATGCCTTTCAATTGGCGTAGTATCTTCCTCTCGCAAACCTAAGGCTTGCTGAAAATACGTGAGGTCGTTGCGAGTTTCGGCACTTAGAGGGTACTGTTTCTGTACCAGTTGATGAAATTCTCGCTCGTATTGCTGTAGCCGTTGTTTATAGTCTCGATAGGGTTTTACTACTTCGGCTTCGATCGTGGCAGCTTCTTCTAGCAACAAACCGAGCTTGATCCGTCTCGCTTCTAAACCTTTTCGAGCCACTTCAGAAATTTCGCCCCGACTGGCAAACTGTTCGACTTCTTTGCGATATTTCAGCTTGGGATCAACCGTAGAAGCTTTGGCAATCAGAATCTTAAAGCCTTCTTTAACCGCATAAATTTCTGGTTGCATGGCTGGGGCTGTTTCCTGCACTTTTCGCTTGGCATATTCGTGCAATTCATACACCGAAATCGTGCCACTATTGTCTTGATCAGCAGCGCCAGTTTCAATGCCTTCCACTAAATAGCGAGTGTAGATGGAAAGGTCGGAACCGCGTTGCTCAAAAGAGTATTGCGTCGAAGTGGAAGATGTTAGTACCACTCTACCTTCACCACCAAGCTGCGCTTTAACATCAACTGAGCCGTTGTCTTTGGCAGACAAGCCTTCTGCAAACGCACCGCTAAAGCAGCAGTCAAGAATAACAATTTGCCGTTTGGAACGGCTTCTGCTCATACTTTCTTGAATAAAGTGAGCCGGTACAGCCGTCGATCGCACAAATTCTCCTTGTGTATTCCGGCGCGTTTTGCAACCTGTTAAATAGAGCTTTCCTTGATCATCTTTCACACCATGACCCGAAAAGAAAAGCAACACCAAATCATCTTTTTGACGATTGGCAAAGACTGCTTCGATCGCTTCTGCCATTGCTTGTCGATCGGGATTTTCTAACACCCGAATCTCTGACTCTGCAAACTCGCACAGGTCTGGATGCCGCAAAATGCGCTCCACTGCTTTGACATCTTTCACCGCACTGGGAAGCGGATTCAACCCAGGCTCGTACTCACTCACCCCGATCAGTAATGCGATCTTAGCCATTGTCTAGCACCCCTATTGCACTTAATTCCTACACACCTGAACCGAAAAAATACTCAATAGAATTGTTGCAGTGATACCTTCGTGCAGCACTATGGCTGTGTTCTACAGCGACAGGAGAAGAGCGACAGGCTCAACATAGAGCGTTAAATTTTGGCGATGTATGACCTGCACCAAAGCACCAGGACGCAAGCGAGCTTTGCTATTGCAACGTGCTGTCCACCAGGAGCCTTGAAACTTCACCTGCCCTTTGCGATCGGGTGCGATCGTTTGCGTCACGATCGCATCGTTGTTTTGCTCGAATGCAACCCCTTTGGGATCTGTGATGGGGCTAGCAGTATTGCTCGTTTTTTGCACTTGATTCCATAAATCGATCGTCAAACGGTTAGCGGCGTTGAACATTGGTTGAAGCCCTAATCACTGTGGTTTTATTCTCGCTAACGCCCTCAAAAGACTCAATACAGCCAATTCAAGACTTTTTGCGCGGTCAGATAAAACTGAAGATTTTAGAAGTACAGAAAACTACAGGAAAGTTCAGCCCTACACTGGAGTGTGTGCAGGCATCGGCATCTACTCCAGGCTTATTTATGAACGCTGACGAAGCTCTTACATTTGTTGAAGCGCTACTGGCTGCCCAGGGAAACCATCTAAACGATCTGGAACGACAGCTCTTTCGGGGTGTTTGGCAAGACAAAAGTTATAAAGAAATCCATCACGATCCACCCGCTTGCAATCGTGAGTTGGAACACATCATGCGTAACGTAGGTCCTGGCTTGTGGAAACGTCTGCGGGTTGCCCTAGAAGACAAGCAAGTTTCTAAGTTCACGCTGAAGGGTGCAGTCGAGCGATCGCGATCGCGTCGTCTTACTTCTGTTAGTGCCGCATCGCCTACAGCGTCACTATCAAAACTGATTCCTCTTCCAGAGACGGCATTGAAGCTGGAGGAAACTAATCCGTTTTGGGACGGTCTTGCCCCACAGCAGCAGTGGGGTAGTATGCCTGAGATCGTCCAGGTGCATGGACGCACTAAAGAGTTGGCGCAGCTAAAAGAACGCATTACCCTCAATGGGTGCCGTTTGATTACATTGTTTGGCACTTCTGGCATTGGCAAGACAACGCTAGCAGCAACACTCGCCCATGAAGTTAAACAGCAGTTTGAATATTTAGTTTGGCGATCGATTCAACGTCCACCCCTCCTACAAACCTTAACTGCC
>JBGTJW010000217.1:0-2664 GCA_041744955.1 Stenomitos sp.
TTGCCTTAGTGGCTTGTATGCACAAGCTGCTCACCATTTTGAATGCAATCGTCAAGCAGGGAAAGGCTTGGGTACTTCCCGCCGCAGACGCTAAGCCTGAAATAGTTACCCTTCCCGCTTGACTTTCAAGATAATCGCTAATTCCATATAAGAGCGCGCCCAGTGCTGCAAAAACTGACTTGGATCGATGGGTGGTGGGCAGCATTTGTATATTTCAAGTAGCTGCCAGTGCTTTTGCGAGGGGTAGATGGCCATATACATATAAGTGTTGCTATCAGAACAGGTAGCTTGTTTCGTAAGCAGTTATGAGGACAATCCAAAGCCAGCAGACGACCGAAGATCTTGCTCAAAACCCCAATCGAAAAGAATCCCATAGCCTCTTGATGGGCTAGCAGCGTCCAAGAGGACAGCATAGTGAAAACCGATTGCCTGGATGCTGGCTTGAGAGGTGTAGACGATACCAACAACACGCCCAAAGTCAGGGTTTGAACTGCTCATCCAGCAAACAACTGAACCAATCTGAAACTTGGGTATGGGCAAATGGAGCGGCAAGGGATTCGGTAAGACGAGCGATGGCATCAGAAGGTGATGGGACATGGGTTTTTAGAATAACTGTGATGAAAAGTGTGTGATCTGCAATAAACGGACTGATAGACGCAGCAGTGCAACAGCAAAATGAGAGTTATAGAAGTTCCTTGCAACAAAAGAATTGACGTTTCACCCCCCTCCAGTCCAGTTCTCATTACGCTCTGCTCTTGTTCTAATAAGTTAACATAAGATTGGAACTTATAAAATAACATCTATGAAGTCGGATGCAATTAGGCGTGCAAAGTGATTTCAGAATTTTTCAGAGGAGATATGATGCTGTCAGAACATAGCGCATACGATCAGATGGCACGTAAAAACACAGCCAAAATTACATTCACTTGCCCTCCGGAGATGAAGCAAGAGCTAGAGTCGATCGCCGAATCTGAGCGTCGTACCGTCTCAAATCTTGTTGAGGGCGTGATGTTTGATTGGCTGGAAAGTAAAAAGGCTTCCCTGAGCAGCGCAAAAGTAGAAAAGTGAGGTCGATCACATGACACAGATAAACCAGGGATCGCCAACACAGCAACAGTTAGAAATGGAAGCGGTCGCTATGCTGCGAGACATGATCATCGACAATCAGCAAGGCAAAGTGCCGACCCCAAGACAGATTGTGCGGGGTCAGCAGATCATGAATGAGTTAAATCGGCTGAAGCAAGCTAAGTAAGGGCGATCGCCATGACACCAGCAACTGCCACATCGCTATTCACCTTTGACGAATACCTGACCTATGAAGATGGCACTGACACTCGCTATGAGCTTTTCCGTGGAGAGCTGGTAGCAATGGGTCAGCCTCGCGGTCAACACGCCGACATCATGCGCTTTTGTGAGCGCCACCTTGAGACAGCGATTGAGCAAGCTGGTTTTGCTTGGGTGGTCAGACAAGCCGCGATCGGTGTGAGGGTGCCTCAAGTCGGGCGGCGGGACACGTCTAGGGTGCCTGATCTTTGTGTTGTGCCTATCACTCAATGGGAAGGGCTCTTAAACCGGGAAGCCGTTATTGAACTGGATGAGCCTGCACCATTGCTAGTGATTGAAGTGGTGAGCACGGGCACTGCGATTACAGACCATCGGCACAAGCGGGCGGAATACAACATTGTCGGCATCCCCGTTTACGTCATCGTGGATTGGGTGGACGTTGACCGGAACAAGAAACCTGGCGACAAACGGGTCACGGTCTTGAACCTGGTGGAAGGCTTTTACGATGAGACCGTCTACAGAGGCGATCAGGTCGTAGAGATACCAACTTTCCCAGCGCTAAGGCTGACAGCGGATCAAATCATTCGAGCGAAGGCATGACAAGAGCAGTTTTTGAAAAACTTTGCCACGTGCTTGAATCTGCGGTTAGATCATTGATACTTCACCACAGCAAAGCTCCCACTACAGCGAGAGCATCAGGTGAATCACAAGTTTCCACGTTTGAAGCGAGAGGAGTGTCCGTTATGTTCTAGGCAACCCTAGAAGCCAAAAACCCCCACTGCGGCAAAACAGAAGGGGTCAAGAGGCTTGTTATTCAATTGAAAGATAGGAGCAGGGACTCTAACTGATGCTTTAGGCGGCAGGTTGTTAGGTCACCCAGCTTTGCTATGCCAATTTTAGTAGCAATTCGTCAAATGGTGCAACCTTTTTGACAAATCGCTCTATTTTTTGCATGGCTTCCTATCCACTGCTCACACCAGTCATAGGGAGTTAGCTTGTGCATCGAAAACTTAATGAGGGCAAGGGAAACCTTGTCCTGCAAAAGATTGCTGTAAACAGGGAGGGTAGCCGATGAACCTGCCCCCCAATTCCAGGCGATCCAGGAGTCAGAGGCGTTTCTGCATCTCTTTCCGCATCGGTTTGATTTCATTTATGCCGAGCATCCCAACCCCGGCGATCGTCCCGATTGGAAAACCGAAGACAGGCACCCCTTGAGCGATCGATTGCTCCAGCTTGGTCTAATACCAATTCTTTAAAGACCAGCTACAGATAGTGCGTCCAGAATGGAGTGCCAACCAACAATGGAGGCAATCACCGCTTGGGTCATCGCTTCTAACCTGGCGCGCATCAACAACCGCAACTCATCGAGATCCTTCGGCA
>JBGTJW010000218.1:0-5300 GCA_041744955.1 Stenomitos sp.
GTTTGCTAGACGATTACCTGTGCCAGCAACTCAAAAATCCATCGCTCAAAATGGCTTTTGCGTAAGTCCTATTT
The DNA here is from genome assembly GCA_041744955.1 of Stenomitos sp. Classification (GTDB taxonomy): domain Bacteria; phylum Cyanobacteriota; class Cyanobacteriia; order Leptolyngbyales; family Leptolyngbyaceae; genus Stenomitos. The sequence continues at coordinate 75 of JBGTJW010000218.1, forward strand.
TCTTGAACCCATCCAGTTCAAGCGCTTGCATCACTTTTTGCCGGAAATCATAACTGTAAGCTTTTGCCATTGCAGAGCACCAAGAGACGACTGCCCTTAGTCTATGTCCTAATCAGACTGGCGACAGCTATATCACCTGGTCGAGCAGCTGGGCAAAGTGGGCGGTTCTCAGCAACGCTTAGATGCAGCGGCAGCCTGTTTGTGGCAAGGGGGTGTCGATGGTGCGATGGCACAGTTCAACGATTGGCAACACGAGCGAGTCACGACCTTCACGGCTTATCTCAACAAACATCGACACCGGATTGTCAACTATGGCTATGACCAAGCAGAAGGCATCTCAATCGGTTCAGGGGCGATTGAATCAACCGTCAAACAGATCGGACGACGGCTTAAACTATCGGGGGCACAATGGGAAAAAGACAATGTTCCGCAGGTGCTTAAGCATCGTTCTGCCTATCTCAATGGGCAATTCTCAAAATGAGTCTCGCAAGACTGGGATGCACTCTCCTACTAAGCCTTGAACAGCGTTTCCAACTAATCCGGTTTGGGTTTATCGGTAAACCAGCAAATAACTGCGACCAGTGCAAATATACAGGTCAGTTTCCAACTAAGCTGATTTGGGGTAATCGGTAAACAAGACAGAGGCAACAAAGAAAGCTGTCACAGCGCTGAAGTTTCCAACTAACCCGATTTGAGTAATCGGTAAACCGTGTGGCTCGACCAAGTCGGTTTTCATCCCGATCTTGCGTTTTCAACTAACCCGATTTGAGTAATCGGTAAATCCCCAAAGAGAAGGCTGAAAAGCTAGCCGAAGTGTTCATGTTTTCAACTAACCCGATTTGAGTAATCGGTAAACGCGCCCTAACAGGTCGATGTGGTGAATGTTACAACACCGGGCGGTTTCCAACTAATCCGATTTGAGGTGCTTGGTAAACCTTCCCTCCAGATAACCTTACCTGAAGCCAGGTTCAAGGGGCGAAACTCTATAGGGGTTGATCAGACTATAACAGAACCGCGTCCGGCTTAATTTTCGTCTTGGGGAGATCGCTGAAACCCTCTCTGGTCAGTGCTAAATCAATGCTCATTCTGTCTGTGGAGAATCGGGTCGATGTCAATCACCACTGGACTCATCTCACCCTGACGCAACGGATTGCCATAGCGATTTCGTGGGGTATCCATATACTGCATTCGCCGTCCGGGGGGAATACACGCCATCGCGATCGCTACACTCATCATTTTGTTGCCCCCGGTAATGTCTGCCAGCAGCATGTCATTCTTATACCCAGACTGCCGGAAGACAGCTTCCACAATGTGCCAGAGGCGGGCATAGTCATACTCCCGCACCGTTAAATCTGGGCTGCGATGAATGTCAAATTGCTGAGTGCCATACTGTAAACGCAGGTACTTTTCTAAAAGGATGGCGGCGACATCTGATCCTTTAACCGTCTCGTAGGTTTCGGTAGCAAGGCACCAGACATCGCGCAACTTTCCCCCTTGAGCGTGATACTCTACTGCCTTAATTTGCGGCAATAGGTTAGAACCAAGCAGGTTGATGGCAGCAAAATCTGCTGCTGTCGGCGCATCAACATGGAGAATGCGCTCAATGAGGGGGTTAAGCACCGCTGGGTTGTTCAGGTCTGCACTGCGAGGACTACAGGAACTGAGCAACAAAAGCAAGCCCTTTGCAGGGCGGGGAGGCTCTTTTGTCATCGAGTAGGAGGTGGTTAAGGCAAGCTTTTTGCTGCGCCACTGATCAAATGACCACCAGGCGATCGCAAACAGTGGCACAAAGACCAGCCCAATGAGATTACCCGATGACAGTAACCCCAGCATGCCAGTGACAAGGGCAAACCCCACAAATTCCAGGGGCGATCGGGGCGCGAAAATGCCTTCAAGCTTCGGCTGGCGTTTGGGGGTGAGCATCGGGAAAGCCAAAATGTGTGGAGGTGCGTAACGAATACTGTGCCCTAATGCGTTCGTCCAATTAAAACGCGCTGCATTTTTCTGCTAGCTAAGAGAAAATCGGTCAATCTGGGAACGGTTTTGTCTCGTTGCTTGGGCACTCTAGAGCGAGGGCATGGGCTGTGAGGGGAACCTCCTTAGAGTGAACATCGCTCTATCCTTTTCTAGCGTGTTGCTGGAAGACCCCTCTTCTAGCCGCTGTTAAGATACGTTCAAAGCCGTTTTCTTGTTGAGCTTTCATGATGCCTGACGACGTAAGCTGTTACACCGCGATTACCTTTGCGCCTGTCCAGGGCTTTATTGAAAAGTCTCGTAAGCTGCGCGACCTGTATGGCAGTTCCTTCATCCTGTCCTACCTCGCGCGTGCGCTCTGCGATGCGGCACAGCAACAGTTGTACGATCATCAGACAAACCCTGAGCCTGTTATTTCCCCTGCACTGATTAACCTGACTCAGGGTACACCCAACCAAATCATTATCCGGGGCAATTTTCCCGAAGCAACCGCCAGGGCAGTCTTTGAAAGAGCCTGGACGGATGTTGTTGAAGCCTGCCGTGAGGAAATTGAGACACGCTTGCCAGACTTCCAGCCCTATCGCTGGCAACGCGCCTGGAATGCCTGGAGCAACCACACCTGGGAACTCTTCTGGGCACAGACTCATGAAAACGATGACGCGCAGCCCGATCGCATTGGGGATGTTCGCAAACGCTTGAATGAAAAGAAGCGATCGCGGGGCTGGTCTGGTATCAACTGGGTGGGAGAGAGTTCTACCCTTTCTGGTGCGGATGCCATTGCCTGGTATGGTATGGCAGACAAAATTGACCCCAAACAATTGCACCTGTCTCAGCAAACTGAGCAAATCAGCACGTTCTACCAAGCGTTGAGTCAAACGTTTAGCGAAGCCATCATTGCTCCCAACGAACGACTCAGTATTCTTGAATTGATTAAGCGATTGATCACCCTGGATGCTATCGCAGAGCGGCTTAACCTTCAAGCGAACGATCGTCCCAGTATTGAAATTCCCCTCAGTTTCAGAGACATTAATCGCCACCGAGACAGACCGGAAGAACGCCGCTGGACAGGTTGGTTCCAGGGTGACGGCGATCGCATTGGAGAGTATCTCAAGGGACTGGTAGAGACTGGCAAGCCTGAAGCGGCTTCTCTCCACGACTTTAGCCAAGCCATGATTGATTGGGGTGGCAAAACGTTGAGATTCTCTCTGCCAAAGGGTGCCGGACGCATCATCTATGCGGGTGGAGATGACTTTCTGGGCGTGCTTTACCGCAACTATCCTGAACCAGCCTTAGCTGCCAGAGAATGCGTTGAGTGGTTCGATCGCTTTCCCGCACTCTGGCAGGTTCACGAACAGAAAATTACGGTCAGCGTTGGTTTGGTCTGGGCGGCTCCTGGAGTGCCGCAGCGCGATGTCTTGCAGCACTGTCGAGAAACAGAGCACGCAGCAAAGGACAGTGGACGCGATCGTCTTGCCATCCGCATCTTGTTTAACGGCGGCAACTATTTGCAGTGGACTTGCCCCTGGTGGTTCTTACCCATCTTGAAAGACTATCGTGATCGCAATCAGGTAACAGGTGCCAGCGCCAATTGGACACACCTCTATCAAGACATTGCCGTTTTAACCGCCCGTCATGCATTTACCGGACAAACTGAAGTTGCCCGCGCCTTATTTGAAGTTTATTTTGGAGCCGACCAGCGTGCTCATTTGGACGATGAAGCAACGCTCTGGAATGCACCAGGCTACTCAGGCATCCTCGGCGATCGCTCACGCTATGAAACACCTGCCGTTAAGCAAAAAGCACTGAATGATTGGGTTATCAACCTGGCAAAGGTAGGTTTCCATCTCCATGACACTGCGCCTCAACGTGTACCTGCCGCCGTCCTTAATGAGTGACAACCATGTTTAAGTATCTGATTACGATCGAGCCTTTGGGATTACTCTACGGTAGCGCCGGGGCATTCCTTTCACCGGAAAATCTCGTTGGGCGATCGGGAGCAAAATTTCCTCCCAGTGCCGCTACCGTGTCAGGGCTGTTTGCAGCGACTTATCACTCCCAAAACGACGCGGCATTGCGGTCGCTGCAAGTGGCAGGACCCTTCTGGGCATTTCAGCACAACCCGCAAAACTTCTGCGTGCCTACGCCATTCAACCATGTGGTGACATTGAATCCACCTCTAGAAGAGAAAGCGATTCAGACTGGCACGGTCAAACAGCTTCTAACGTGGCATCCAGCACAGGATGACCACGACTACGATCGCTGGGTGTATTGGGATGCTGCTCAAGAGCAATGGCTAGCCCCAAGTGGAAAATTCGCTAGAAATACCTGGCTACCGCTAGCAAGCTGGGAAAAATACGAGACCGTTTACGCAGACCCCTGGGAATTCTTGCCCCACCTGCACCCCCGGCTCCGGGAAGACGAGCGGCGGGTGGTCGATCCAGACACGGATCAGGGTTCACTGTTTCTGGAAAACGCCGTGCAACTGTTTCCAGAGGTCTCTTTGGTCTATCTCTCCAATCTTGCGCTGGAATCCGGTTGGTATCGCTTTGGCGGTGAAGGTCACCTGGCGAATGTAAACTGCCATGACCTGGCAGGGTCAACCCAGGAGTTGCTCAAGTGCCCGCTTGAAAAAAGCTTTGCCCTGATTACTCCGGCAATTTGGGGTTCCAATCGCTTGTCCCATCGCTATCCATCCGATTGGGACGCAACGCTCTATCAAACCATGCTGACAGATCGCCCCAGTCCATCTCGTTATCGCTTAGGCGATCGCAAAGATGCACAGGGCAAGAGTATCCATCAACCCCACCAGCCTAAGCTCTTATCGCGTGGGCGGTATGCGGTGCCTGCTGGCAGTGTATATGTGCTCAAAAAGCCGTTAGGAAAAGCGTGGCAGGACTGGGACTTAAGCTGGTTTCCGCAAGAAGGTGTGTCGCTTAAACGTTGGGGATGTGGGTTGGCGTTACCACTACCCAGTGTTTTCTCTGCACATTCAGCCCGAAGCGCGGCGATCGTTCAGTAATGCTCCTTTTTTGACGGCTACTGCCTCAGAACGGGGGTATGCACTGGTCAAGGGCGGTGAAGCACTTCCGACATTGCTAGCAGTCGATTTCTGACTAGTAGGCTACGGCACAAGTACGAATACCATTTTAGGCGGCTAAAGCTTTGCCTTTATAAGTCCACTGAAAAGGTTTTGCCATCGTGCGGTTGAAATAATTGATGAACTTAAGAATACGCGCTTTTAAGTCGGCTTGA
>JBGTJW010000219.1:0-4484 GCA_041744955.1 Stenomitos sp.
TGAATACCCATCACCACTTCTACCAAACGCTGACACGGGTTGTTCCGGCGGCACAGAATTGCAGTCTTTTTAACTGGCTGCAAACGCTGTATCCATTCTGGGCACGGCTCACGGCAGAAGGTGTTTACATCAGCGCTCAGATGGCGGCAGCAGAGCTCATGCTGTCGGGTTGCACCACTGCAAGCGACCATCTTTATCTGTATCCCAATGACTGCACGCTGGACGATGAAATTGAAGCAGTGCAGGCGATCGGGCTACGGTTTCATGCCAGTCGCGGCAGTATGAGCGTGGGCGAAAGCCTCGGAGGATTGCCGCCCGATTCCTTGGTAGAGCAAGAAAACGCGATCCTTAAGGACTCGCAGCGGTTGATTGAGCAGTATCACGACAACTCACGCCACTCGATGCTACGGCTGACGCTGGCTCCCTGTTCACCGTTTAGCGTGTCACAGGATCTCATGCGCGAATCAGCCAAACTGGCACGATCGTACGACGGTGTGCGACTGCATACCCATTTGGCAGAGAATCAGTCGGATGTCAGCTACAGCCTGGAAAACTTTGGCATGATTCCAGGCGACTATGCCGAATCAGTGGGCTGGCTGGGTGAGGATGTGTGGCACGCCCATTGCGTTCAACTGAGTGATGACTCCATCCAGAAATTTGGCAGAACTGGCACAGGCGTGGCTCACTGTCCCTGTAGCAATATGCGCCTTGCCAGTGGTATTGCCCCCATCCGTAAGATGCTGGATCACAATGTCCCGGTTGGCATTGGTGTCGATGGTTCTGCCTCTAACGACACCAGCAATTTGCTGCAAGAAGCCCGCCTTGCGTTTCTCTTAGCCCGTGTCCGTGATTGCGATCCAACTACGATGTCAGCACGGCAGATTCTGGAAGTCGCCACGCTAGGTGGTGCCAGAGTGCTGGGTCGAGATGATATTGGCGCGATCGCCCCCGGTATGTCTGCCGATTTTATTGCTGTTAATGTCGATCGTCATGAATTTGCAGGCGCACATCATGACATCGTAGCGGCATTGATTTTCTGTCAGGTCAACTCGGTTGATTACAGCTTTATTAACGGTAAAAAGGTCGTCGATCGGGGACAACTCACTACGATTGAACTGCCCATCCTGGTGGAAAAACACAACCGCATCGCCCACCAACTGTTAAACCCTACGTAAAAGTAAGTAGGTGGCATACGTTGGGAATCTAACGCTCCAGCGATCGATCAAAGTGCTGAAGAAAGTCCTGTACGCTGCTACACACCGTCTTTGGGGGTTGCTCAAACAGTCTCTTCCTTAAAGCTCTGATAAGGGAACGCTCCCTCAATTGCAAAGATTGAGTAAGCAAAGCTTTTAATCCGAGCAAAAATTAAGTGTAAACCTATAAGGTAGCGATGAGTATGCAGGACGTTCAGGCATACGTTTGTTTTTTAAGGAAAATTTTAAGGAAAAGCAGATGTCTATCAGTCTCTTTGATGCCAGCTTTTATCGCGCAGCTAATGCAGATTTAGCAACCTTTAGCAACGAGCAAGCTGCTGCTCATTTTCAAACGTATGGGTTAGGTGAAGGTCGTCGTTTTTCAGCCTTTGCAGATCTCAGCTTCTACCGCGCGAGCAATCCAGATTTGGCAGCCGCTGGCGTGACCAGTAACCAACAAGTATTGGGGCACCTAGAAACCTATGGCGTTGGTGAAAACCGTCAATTTTCCCAATTTGTCGATCTCAGTTTTTATCTAGCACAGAATGCCGATGTTAGTCAGGCTTATGGCGGCAATCGCTTTCAGGCTTTGCAACACCTGGACGTATACGGACTCAATGAAGGGCGATCGTTTTCTAAGTTTGTCAATCTCAATTTCTATCAAACGAACAATCTAGATCTGGTTGCTGCGGGGTTAGCGCCCAAGCAGTTATTACAGCATTTAGAGATCTACGGCTTAGAAGAGGGACGACGGTTTGCTAAACTCTTCGATACCAGTTACTACCTTGCTAATAATCCTGACTTACAAGCAGCAAGCTTAAGCAAGACGCAGGCATACGATCACTTTGTACTCTATGGACAAAACGAATATCGTATTACCGTAGCGACGGCTCTTTACAATCGTTCCTTAGGAGGACTACCTGATAGCCAGGGTTGGCTCGATTACACTACCTTACGATCGACATCGACTTTTCCCACCATTGGCAACGGTAGCGAAACATTGACCAGCGGTGGCACCCGGTTTGTCAGTGATGCGATCAGCTATACGGGCTACAGTAACTACACTGCGAACCTTTCTAATCTTCTTAATCCATCACTAAATCTGGTTAATTCAGCCTTTCCTACACTCGATCGCAATGATGGCTTCAGAATCAACTTTGATATCCAGATTAATAGTGAAAGCCACAACAATGACAATCGGGCAGGTTTCAGTATTGTAGTGATTAGCGACGATTTGCAAGGTATTGAAATAGGTTTTTGGACTAATCAAATTTGGGCACAGCAAGTTACTGGTAATGTGTCTACTCGCAGTACTGCCCCGACCGCAAACGCGAATTTAGATACAACTGTTTTCAACAACTACAACTTAGTCGTTCAAGGGAATGGTTACCAACTTTATGCGAATGATTTAAAGACCTTGCTTCTGTCAGGCTTTTTAACTGACTATAGTTCCTTTAGCCCCCAAGTACCGGTACTTCCCTTTCCAATTAACCCTCCTAACCCTTACCAAACGCCTAACCTTTTGTTCTTTGGCGATGACACAACCTCTGCCGGTGCCGATGTCACGCTAGGGAATATTGCAGTTGTGCCTGCCGATTAAGCTTTTAGAGCGTTTCTGAAGAATGCTCTAAAAGCTTAGACCCATAGGGATGCAGAGTGCCGCGCAATAGCTTGGCATGAATACCTGTAAATGCTGACTGCCCAATCCTCTTTGGGGACAGATTGTACTGAGTTTACCGCTACATTGAAGCTGTATTAACCCCGTAATATTGCTGACACAATTTACAAAATAATCCTGTTTTGGCTGGTCTGTACTGTAAGAAGAATTGAGAGGTCTGGCTGTTCGCTGCTGGTTCGATCGCGTTCTGCAATCAGGCTCTAGCTGGAGCAGAGGTAGTATGCCTTTGGACGAAGCCACCGTTTGTGAGAATGCTTGAAGCCGTGTAGCGACAGCCCGATCGGAGATTCGCCAGGAGTTGGTTTCCGTGAAGACTGGTCAAGGGGCGTGGCGACTGCAAGACAAGCGGCGGCAGCAGGAACAGGGGTTTACTCTCCTTGAGGTCACGATCGTATTGGTTATTGGCGGCATTTTGGCAGCGATCGCTCTGCCGTCGTTTCTCAATCAGGCAAGCAAAGCAAAGCAGGTTGAAGCAAAGATGTACCTCGGTACGCTCAATCGTGCTCAACAGAGCTATATGCTGGAGCGTGCTCAGTTTGCCGATACTATGACGCAGTTGGGCGTTGCGGTTCCTAACAGCTTAAACTACAGCTACTCTATCCGACTGGGCACAGGCAACCAATATGCCGTTCACGCTGCTGAGTCGTTGAATGTCAGTTTGCGACCCTATGTGGGCGTGGCGGCGATCGCTCAAAGCAGCACTGGCGACGCAAGGATAGAAACCGTTCTGTGTGAGTCAAAAGCAGCCCAACAGGGAGAAGCAGAACAGCCTGTCATTAATGCGACCTCGGTGGACTGCGCTTCTAGCACTAAATCTGTAGGGCAGTAATGGTATAGCAAAAGGATGAAGGATAAGGGATGAGTAGAAGCCCTTGCTCAAAGGACGTTTCAAGGTTTAGGTCTGTCCTAACGTTCTCTTCGACTGGTATAGCTCGTTGTTAGGGGTTGGGTGTTAGAAGCAGGCGTTGATGAATCGTAAAACGTAGCGTTCAAAACTCGATCAAAGCTTCGTCCCATCTGCCTTACGCCCCTAGCATCCGCTCAATCCACTCTCTGCCGTCAACTGCTAAGGCACCCGCGATCGCGGACGTAAAGGCAGACGACAACGCTGTGACAAAGAGCCACCAGGCAGCGATCGCGACGGCTTTGCGGGTTTCGTTTGCCTGGTGCTGCGCCTGCTGCTTCAAGGCTTCAAGGCGACGGTTTGCGGCTTGCTGAACGGTTTCAATCTGGTCGATCGCACTCAGGCGGGCGGCATCCAAACGATCGGTAATTTGGTGTGCAAAGGTCGTAGAAAGGTCGTCACGAGTGCTGATCAGGGCAGCTAGCGTATCGCGATTCAGCGTACTCAACTGGTCGCGCAGCGCATCTCCTAGCGAACTGCCAAGGCTTTCTAACCCTGCACGCGGATCAACCAAGACGTGCTGCACCTCTTGCTTAATGCGATCGTAGTCCAGTTCAGGGAGCGGCAGGGAGGCAATCGAGTGGCGCAACTGATCAAGCGTCTTAGTGATGGTAGCCTGAGCCTGTTGCTGTAGGGTTTGGGCTTGGGCGATCGCCCCTTGCACCGTCGTTTCTACCGTCTCGACAATCTGGCTCATGTCGTCGTGAGC
>JBGTJW010000220.1:0-7790 GCA_041744955.1 Stenomitos sp.
TGCACCCTGACGGAACTCCACGAAGAGTTGAACCGTTTGCGCGTCTATCCCGAAGGCTACAACGTGGTGCTGCAAGGGGACGTGACTCGTATTATTTCCATGAACGCTCGTGAACGCCGCGAGATTATTGACGAACTGGCAGGCGTTGCTACGTTTGATCGCAAAATCAACCAGGCAAAAGAAAAGCTGGATGCCGTCAAAGATCGGGAAGACCGCTACCACATTGTCGAAAAAGAGCTGATCGACCAGCGCGATCGCCTTGCCCAAGACCGCATCAAAGCCGAAAAGTACAAAAAACTGCGGCACGAACTGCAAACCAAAGAGCAGTGGGAAGTTGTTATTCGTTATCAGCAGTCGTTTCAGAGTGCCCAGCGACTACGAGAACAGCTTGCCAGCGGCGATCGCGAACACACTGACCTCAGCACCCAACTGGCTGCTTTGATGACCACTATCCAGCAAGCTACTGCTGAGTTAGACCAACTCAATGCCCGCGTCCGTGCGTTAGGCGAAGACGAACAGTTGGCACTCCAGTCCACATTGGCAACTCGTGAGGCAGAGCTACGTCAGCTTCAGCGGCAAGAGCAGGATTTGCAGGCTGCGAGTCGAGACACGGCTGCAAAGCTGGCACAAACGCAACGAGACCTCCAAGAACACGTGCAGGCGATCGCTACCCTGACCCAACAGCACACAGCAGAGGCTCAACTCGTTTCCGCTCGACAGCATGAACGGGATCAGGCGCAGCAAACCTTAGAGCAAAGCCGCGCCGCCGCCAATGCCTCAGCCGCCAGTGCCGAAGCCTGGGTGCAAGAGCAAACTGCCCTGCATCACAATATTGAAACACTGGTCGATGCCCTCGAACCCCAGCGCACTGAACAGGCACAGCTACAGGAGCGCACCCGCCAGCTAGAGCGGCAGATCCAGGAGCAAACTCAATCTCTAGAAACGTCACAGCAACGGCTGACCGATCGCCAAACTGAAAAAGCCGACCTTGAGCTACGGCTGCTGGCGACTCAAGAACAGATTCAGGCGATTGCCCAAAGTCTTGCTGCTGCCGAACAAGAACTCCAGATCCAGCAAGAAACTCAGACGCGATTGCTGCACGAACAGCGCGAAAAGCAACGCCGACTGGATAAGCTCGAAGCCCAAACTCAAGCCATCCAGGAAGCGCAGGGGACTCATGCCACTCAAGTGATTTTGCAAATGGGGCTGACAGGCGTTTGCGGGCTGGTTGCCCAATTGGGACGGGTTGATCCCCGCTATCAACTGGCGCTAGAAACAGCAGCAGGCGCACGTTTGGGGAATTTAGTTGTGGAAGATGACGCGATCGCCGCTGCTGGCATCGAAATCCTTAAACAAAAGCGAGCGGGACGTGCCACCTTCCTGCCGCTGAATAAGCTCCAGTCTGGACGGATACCCTCTGGTAATGGCGTGCGATCGCTCTCTGGCTGCGTTGATTACGCCATCAATCTGGTGGAGTTTGACGATCGCTACCGCAACGTCTTTGCTTACGTCTTCGGCACCACCGTTGTCTTTGAGACCCTCAGTGCGGCTCGTCGCCACATGGGGCAACACCGCATTGTGACGCTGGATGGGGAATTGCTCGAAGCCAGTGGTGCGATGACTGGCGGTAGCACCAGCAATCGTCAATCGATCCACTTTGGCACTGTAGAAGCCACTGAGTCCGCCGAGGTCATTGCCCTGCGCGATCGCCTGCATGAAATCGATCGCATTCTCGAACGCTGCAATCACGCCATGCAACGAGCGACCCAGCTCACCAAAGAGCGGACTCAAGCGTTAGCAGAAGCCCGACAGCAGCACCGCGAAGCACAGCTTCAGACACAACAACTGGATGCCGAACGCCAGAATCTTGCTGTGACAGTGACGCAGGTGCAAACGCAGTTGGCTCAAAACACCCAGGAGCTAGCGATCGCTCAAACGCGCCTGCAAACCCTCGAAACCGAGCTTCCCGCTCAAGATCTTCAGCTACAAACCTTGCGGCAAACCTTAGCCGACCTGGAGCAATCCCAAACTCACAGCGAATGGCAGCAGATTCAAACCGCCCTCCGCGCTCAAGAAGCGGAACTCACACAGCGAGAACTAGCAGTACGATCGCTCGAACAACGCCTGCAAGATCTGGAAAACCAGCGCCAGCGATCGCAGGAAAAAATCCAGCAAGGGCAGGAGCGTTTACAGGAGTATCGGACGCAGCAAACGACGCAGATGCAAGAGCAGTCAGCGGTTAGCGGTCAGCAGTCAGCCTTAAAGTCGCAAATTGGTGAAACGCAGGCGGCACTGGCGGAGTTGGAAACCCGGTTGGGTCAGGAGAAGCAAACCCGCGATCGCGCCGAGCGTCAACTGCGAGAGCAGCAAACCCAGCAGCAACAGCTCACCTGGCAACAGCAGAAACTTCAGGAAACCCAGCAGTCACGTCGAGCCGAACTGAGCGAACTCACCGCGCAACTGGAAGCCCAACAGCCCGATCTGCCCGATCCACTGCCAGAAATTCCTGACACGGCGACCCGTGATCTGGTGGAGCTACAGCATGAGCTGCGATCGCTCCAGAAACGCCTCCAGGCGATGGAACCCGTTAATATGCTGGCGCTGGAAGAATATGATCGCACCCAGGCACGGCTGGAAGAACTGACGGATAAACTCCATACCCTGCAAGAAGAGCGCACTGAACTCCTCCTTCGCATCGAAAACTTCACCACTCTACGGCAACGCGCCTTCAAAGAAGCCTTTGATGCCGTTAACATCAACTTCCAATCCATCTTTGCCACGCTCTCAGATGGTGACGGACACTTGCAGCTAGAGGACTCGCAAGACCCATTCAACGGCGGGCTTAACCTCGTAGCTCATCCTAAAGGCAAGCCTGTCCAGCGTCTCGCTTCGATGTCCGGCGGCGAAAAATCGCTTACCGCACTCAGCTTTATCTTTGCCTTACAGCGCTACCGTCCCTCGCCCTTTTACGCCTTTGATGAAGTGGATATGTTTTTGGATGGGGCAAACGTAGAGCGATTAGCTAGAATGATCAAACAGCAGGCACAGGAAGCACAGTTTCTTGTTGTCAGTCTACGGCGACCGATGATTGAGTCAGCCGATCGCACGATTGGGGTTACTCAGGCGCGAGGCGCATATACGCAGGTTTTGGGGATCAACCTACTGCCGCAAAGTGCCTCCGTCTAAGTTAGCTGCTGTATGATTTCACCGCTATATGATTTGATAGTGATCAGGATTTGCGAATCAGGATTCGACCCATAATGGCATTTGAAGAGATCCGCCAACGCTCAGACCTTCTTGGCACGCAGGTAATCACCCGTGATACGGGCAAAAAACTTGGGGTTGTCAGTCAACTCTGGGTAGACATCGACCAGCAAGAGGTAGTTGCCCTCAGTCTGCGTCCAAACATACTTTACGGCACCCCTCAGCCCATGCTCTTGAGCAGCATCCGGCAGATTGGGGATGTCATTCTGGTGGATAACGACGATGTTATTGAAGATATTGATGTCGAGTCTTACAGCAGCCTGATTAATTGTGAGGTCGTCACCGAAACAGGCGAACTGCTAGGCAAAGTGCGCGGCTTTAAGTTTGATATTGACAACGGCAAAGTTACGTCGTTGATCCTGGCATCGATCGGTTTACCGCTGATTCCCGATCAGGTTGTCAGTACCTACGAGTTGTCTGTCGATGAAGTGGTCAGCAGTGGACCCGATCGCCTGATTGTGTTTGAAGGTTCAGAAGAACGTTTGATGCAGTTGTCTGTGGGCGTATTGGAGCGCCTTGGCATTGGCAACCCCCCCTGGGAACGCGAAGAAGAAGACAGCTACGTGGCACCCGTGCGTGCAGACAACCAGCTTGGCACTGGGTTACGCACACCCATCTCTACCCCTGTTCGTCAGAAAGAACCCGTCATCCAAGAAACCTGGGATGACGATAACTGGAGCGATTCGCAGCCTCGGCAGTTGCGACAACAGCGCCGTGCTGAACCGCTTTACTACGAGGACGAAGAGGAAGATAACTGGAGTGAGGCAACGCCTGCCCGCGATCGCTATGCCCAGCGCCCAGAACCACAGCAGCCCTATCCCGACGTTGATTACGAAGACGAAGACCTCGATAGTGATGCCTGGGAAGACGAAGACCAAAAGCCTTTGCCCTACCAGCCGCCTCGCATCAACATTCCTGAAAAAACAAAAGCGCCAGAGTACGAAGAAGAAGGCTATTAGGGAGTCGCTCAAGCTTGGACTTCTTCAAGCAAACCGATCGCTAAGCTTGGGCGATCGTCTCCATCTCTCGCTGCATTCCGTAGAATTACCTTTGAACTGCTAGAGCCAGTTGGGCTAGACTTGCAATCTTTCTAGCCGTTAGACTGTTGTGCGCTTCAAGCTACGGCTAGAGTCTGTTTTGAGCAAGCCTGATGTTCAAGTTTGAGGTTGTCTACTGCAATGATGCATCCAGATACAGAGCTTCGGTTTATTAATGATTCGATCGGCTACGGTGTTTTTGCAACCAGGCTGATCCCCAAAGGAAGCATTACCTGGATTCTGGATGACCTCGATCAGATGTTTGACGAGTCTCATCTTGCGTCGCTTGATACGGCACAGCGCGAACACCTCATCAAGTACAGCTATCGAGATGAGCAGGGGCTTTACATTTTGTGTTGGGACATTGCACGGTATGTCAACCACAGCTTCAACTCAAGCTGTATTGCTACACCCTATAAATTTGAGCTGGCAGCGTGGGATATTCATCCAGGTGACGAGCTGACTGATGATTACGGGTACTTTAATTTAGACAAACCGTTTGACTGCGCTCCCGAACCTGGTAGCACTCGCACTAAAGTCATGCCCGACGACATCTTGCACCATTATCCCGAATGGGATTGCAAAGCCGCTGAGGCAATGCGCTGTTTCAATCAGGTAGAGCAACCGCTCAAACACCTGATTGATCATAAATTTATGGCAAAGGTGACGGCGATCGCGCGCGGAGACGCGAAAATGGACTCAATTCTTGCCTGCTACTACGATCGTACTACCACCTTTAAAGTGGCTAGCTAACGTCGTAGCAAGTCTGCTCCCCTGCACGTTGATGAACCTGCACGTTACCATGCACGCTATCAAGCTGTTTTAAGCTCACCGCTACCACGAGTTTCAGGAGAAACCTTATGCAGTCCAGCGCTTCGGACTCGGTGCCACCGCGCCCCAAGCGGCAAATCTCTCTCATGCGCTCGGTGGGATCACGGCTGTTTCTCTCAGTGGTGGGTGGTTCGCTGGCGGGGTTGATTGGCACTGCCTTCTTAACCTATTGGGAACTGGCAAGACAATCGGAAGCTGAACTGCGATCGAGCCTCCAGGTCAAAGCCGAAAACTTGGATGGAGACTTCACCACGTTTGAGTATTCGACAAAGCTGGTTGCGGATGCCATCAAAACTTTTTACGAAGCCGGTGAGCGGCGAGAGCAAGTGTATGTCAATTTGCTCGATCGCTCGTTAACCACGTCTCCCTTAGGCACTGGCTTGGGCTTTGGGCAACCACCCGACAATCGCCTCATTCTGCCATCACGAAAATTTGCTTACCCCTACGCCGTACGCAATCCTCAGACTGGCAAGATCGAGGCGCAAGGAGGAGAAGCGGCGCAAACCAACTTTCAAGAAAACTACTTTACCCAGCCGATCGCAGCGGGCAAGCCCCTCTGGTTAGAGCCAGTACCCTACCTGGAAGACACCCTTAAACCACCCCAGATTTTGGTTAGCACTGCCTACTCCATGCCGTTTTACAGCAGTAAAGGGCAGCTTTTGGGTGTACTGAGTCAGGATCTTGAGCTGGGTTTTCTTAGCAAAAAACTGTCGGTTCAAGTTATGCGCGATGCAGGTTACTTCATTCTGGTCAGCGCAAAAGGGGGCTTGATTGCCTACCCGCCTGACCCGCAGGTGGTGTATTCTGGCGATGCCCAAAAAAACACGGGTCTCAAGCAGTTTCCCGGCATGAATAACTATGCTGGGCTGTGGCAACGCCTGCAAACTGCGCTTCAAGCAGATGCGAACAGCGGCATTACGCAATGGCAAGATGCGACAGGGAAGCGTGAGTACTGGGCATACCAGCGCATTCCAAATAACGACTGGGTGCTGATGGCGGTCGTCCCCGAAGCAGTCGTGTTGGGTCCCGTGATTCGTTTTACAGCGATCAGTGCGCTTGGATCCATTATTGGTGTCTCGATCGTGCTGGGTCTGGTCGTGGCGATGTTTGTGAAGCGTCTTAACCAACGGTTGCAGCCCATTATGGACGAATGCAACCGTTTAGCAGAAACTAGCGCCAAAAGCGAAGAGCTGATGAATCGGGAAGATGAACTGGGACGCTTGACCGTTTCGTTCTATGCCCTCCTGGGTCAAGTTACGGTTAACGAACGCAGGCTGCGAAAAGAAACAGCAAAATCAGCGCAAGCGTTTCAGGCACTCCAGCAAACTCAGGCACAGTTGATTCAAACTGAAAAAATGTCGAGCTTGGGGCAACTAGTCGCAGGGGTGGCACACGAAATCAACAACCCCATCAACTTTATTTATGGCAACTTGCCTCATGCAACCAACTACACCAGAGATTTGCTGAGGCTGATTCAAATGTACGAGCAGCGGTATGCTGACCTCGACCCAGAGATTTGTGCGTATCGAGAAGAGATTGATCTTGATTTTCTAGTTAAAGATCTGCAAAAGATGCTTGCTTCAATGAGCATTGGAGCCGATCGCATTCGTGAAATTGTACTCTCGCTGCGGAATTTTTCGCGTCTGGATGAATCCGACATGAAGCGGGTGCAGATTCATGATGGCATTGATAGCACGCTGCTCATTCTGCAAAATCGGCTGAGACCAAACCCCGCGCAGCCTGCGATCGAAATTGTCAAGCAATACGGCGATCTGCCCCCAGTCGAATGCTACGCCGGACAGTTAAATCAGGTCTTCATGAATATTTTGAGCAACGCGATCGACGCGCTGGAAAAGTATAACGAGGGGCGATCGGCTACCGATTTGATGGCAAATCCAGCAACCATCACCATTCAAACGGAAGTAATTAAAAGTGAGGGGAGAGGGGAGAGGGGAGAGGAGTCAGGCGTTAGCATGATTGGCTCTACCAGCGAAGCAGGAACCAATGATTTGAGAAGAAGCCAGGAAGCGGACAATCGTTCACGCCCAATTCCCTATGCTCCAAGCCCAACTCCCTCTTCTGTCGTCATCCGCATTCGCGATAACGGTCCTGGTATTTCGCCTGAGCATTATGCCAAACTGTTTGATCCTTTTTTTACCACCAAGCCGATTGGCAAAGGAACGGGGCTGGGGCTATCCATCAGCTACCAAATCATTGTCGAGAAGCATCACGGCAGTTTGAAGTGCATTTCTACACCAGGGCAAGGAGCAGAATTTTGGCTGGAGATTCCAGTACGGCAGCAGACACCTGTGAAGTAAGACGTTGTAAAACGGTTTTCCTCACCTGATCGTTTTCCATTAACGACTACAATGAGAAAAGAAATATAACGTTTTGTAACGTGAATCCAATAAATTTGCAGCAGATTTCAGTCCAGCTAGAGAGCCAGAGCATGAAAGACCGAATGCTCGGTCTTGTGTCTCTGCGCGATGTTTCGGCTGAGGAGGCTGTACCACTGATCAAGAAAGTGCTGAATGATGAAAGCCTTCAGGTGCGATCGATGGCAGTCTTCGCTTTGGGCTTAAAGCCAACGGCTGAGTGCTATCCGCTATTAGTAGATTTACTGACGAGCGAGGCTGATTACGGTATCCGAGCTGATGC
>JBGTJW010000221.1:0-8959 GCA_041744955.1 Stenomitos sp.
TCAGGATGAGATTCTGGCGATCGCCCGCGAAATTCAGCTCTGGCACGCCCGTATCGAAAAAGCCAAAGCATCGGGGCGGCTAGACCTGGCAGAACCCGCTCAGGAGCATGAGGCAAGCCTGTTGCGAAAGGGCAACCAGCGTTGGGGGCAGATGGAAGTGTTAAAAGAACGCCTTAAGCAAACGCAGCAGTTGCAGCAGCAAATCCAGCAGCGTCGCAAAGAAGTACAGGTAAAAGTGGCTCAGGCGCAGACAACTCGTGCCGCTGCCTCTACCACCGAACAGAAATGGAACAGCGCTGGTTGGAACCAGATCCCCAACTCAACCAGCAGCGTAGGCGATTTGGAACACCAGTTTCGCCGCTGGGAAGCTGAAGAAGAGCTACAGGAACTCAAACGCCAAATGGGACGGTAAGCGCCTCACTTCACCTTCTTTGCATCAGAACCGCAATTAACAACGCCATTGCGAAGATCGATGAGGTCGCGGTGAAAAATTCCGGGAGGTGCGTCCCCTTCGCAGGGCACTGTTTTTGACCTTTCACCAACTACCGTTCGTGTGACAGAAATCGGCTTTGCATTAGAACCGCAATCAACGATGCCATTACGATAGGTCGGGTTGAGTTGAACACTTCCATGCTCCTTAGCCTCGCAGAGCACTGATTGGGTCGTTACTTCATCTGCAACCCGCTGGGTATAAGCGACCCCGGCATAGCTATAGCTTTGAGATGTGCAAGGAATAGAGCTTAAACAGGGACCACTATGACACCTCGTTTGCAAGAAGGAGGGGAGCCAGTCATATAGAGAAACCGCACAAAGGCGGCAGTCTGGACGAGTGGTACCGTACTGAAAAGCAGCATCGGTTGTCGCCCGAACTGAATAGACAGCATATTTACTGATGGGTTGCAAACCCAGCCCTAGCTGATCCAGAGAGTCACTAAATTTGCCTTTCTCTAGATAGTACGCTTCTTGCGCTCGATTCATTGAGCCAACATGCGACTTCGTCTCGCGAAGAGCGAAGATATCCTTCATATTAGAACAGTTCCATACTCCTACCCATACCCATAGCCCCAGTATCAGTGGAACAAGCCCTAACGCACGTAACCGCGCGCTGCCTGTGCGGTTAACGAGCAACACTAGGGCAATGATAAACAGCACTAGGGTGAGCATCGGCTGACTCCAGAAATGCAGAAACTTCTGAAAGTTTACCCAGTTCGATCGCGTCGATTAACCTTCTGGCGGATGAGTCTTGCGGATAGTGAAGGAGATTGGTTGCCGACCAGTCCGATCGCTCACTGCATCGCGCACGGGCTTCTGTACTGGGGCTTGGGATGCGTCAAGTTGAGCAACGGGACTGTCCTCTTGCAGCGCTTTTGGCTTCTCGTAGTCGAGGTGAAACGGCATATCAGTCAGCTTGTCGTAGTTTGATGCCACCGCCAACAATGCACCGCCCAAAAGAAGCATTGGCAGTGGCAGCGAAAACTGCTTGACCCATTGCAGCAATTCCGTCGCGCCAAAGAGCAAAACAAAGATCGCTAACCAAACCTTCATCATCCAACCCACGCTACCGAAAGGGCACTCATTCTATCGTCAGGCATTACATCGCAGCATAGCCGAAATTTTTCGTTTCGATCGCTGCCTCGCTACGGCAAACGCACAGCCCCATTGCTTCAAAGCCAATCTCAGTTTTCTTGGGTCAATTCCAGTGCATCAAGCTGACGTTAAGGCGGTCGGTAAGGTGAAGTTGCCATCGGCATCAGGCTCAAAGTCGATCGCCTGCGTCACTGCATCCAGATTCAGCGCACTGTAGAGATGGGGAAACAGTTCGCCATGCGCCCTTTCGTAACGGATCTCTGACTCAACACGATCGGTCTCGATACAGAGCAGTACCAAACCCGACTGACCGTGATAATAGGCATTAGCAGTACTCACTACCTGCGCTAGAGTCGAACAGTGGAGAAAGCCTTCGGTTTCCAGCGAAGCAGCGCGATAAGCGCCTTCCTGCTGTGCTGTTTGCCAGTGAGATCGTTCTGTGATGTGAAAAATCAAGGTCATCAGTGAAGCGGCAGCGGTTAAGGGAATGTCAGCTTGAAAGCGACTGGTGGCGATGACTGCTGTGCTGTCCGAGGAGCAGTGGCATCAATGAACCCATTGTAGATAAGAACGCTCAAGACAGCAGTGATGGCAGCGGCTCGGAGTAATTTGTTGAACATTTTACACCTCTAGCAGTAACGGCGATCGGCTGGTACGTTAACCGTAGTTTAGTCAACTGTAGGGGATCGTGCCTCCTCTGTATGGCTCATCCAAACGGAGGACTTACCATGCGAGTGCCAGCCCATCGGCTCTCGGCTCAGAGGCAGCAACGAGAACACCGTCAAGGCTCAAAATCATTTGCCCTCTGCCGAAAAAGCTTCCCTGTCGAATGGTGTGTCCGCGATCGGCCAGGGCTGTGGCGATCGCGGGAGAAACCGTTGGCTCTAGCAGCACCAGATTGTCGCGGATAAACTGCCAGCGGGGTGCATCCAGCGCCGCCTGCGGATTCATGCCGTAGTCCACCAGATTGACCATTACCTGAAGGTGCCCCTGGGGTTGCATTGCCGCACCCATCACGCCAAACGGTCCTAGCGGTTGCCCATTACGGGTGAGAAACCCAGGAATAATGGTGTGAAAGGGACGCTTGTTCGGCGCAATTTGATTTGGGTGTCCCGGTTCTAACGTGAAGCCTGTGGCGCGATTGTGCAACGCAATCCCCGTTCCTGGTACAAGAATGCCGCTGCCAAAGCCCATATAGTTTGACTGGATGAATGACACCATCAGTTCGCCATCAGACGCTGCCAGGTAGACAGTGCCGCCTTTTGGCAAACCAGGTTCCGCCAGCGGCAGAGCGGTATGGCTCATGAGCGCACGACGATCGCGGGCATAGTCCTTACTCAGCAGAGCCGTGGGCTGGAGCGTCATCGAAACCGGATCGGCAACATAGCGATGTGCATCTGCAAACGCCAGCTTCATCGCTTCAATTTGCCAGTGATAGACTTCGGTTGATTCACGGGGGTAACGGCTAAGATCAAAGCCTTCTAGCAGATTCAGCGCTATGAGTGCGGCAAGCCCTTGCCCATTGGGAGGGATTTCCCAAACGGTTGTGCCGCGATAGTCAGTGGCGATCGGCTCGACCCAATCGGCTCGGTGTGTGGCAAAATCTGCTTGAGTTAAAAGCCCTCCCGTTGCAGCCGCAAAGGCAGCGATCGTTTCTGCCAGCGCTCCGGTATAAAAGCTGTCGCCCCCACTCTGCGCGATCGCCCGTAGCGTTTCGGCATGAGCGAGACTGTACCAGCTTTCACCCGCTGCGGGTGCGCGATCGCCCGGAAAGAAGACCTGGTTAAACGACTGGAAGGCTTCTCCCTGAAGCGGCAAGTAGGTTTTTTCTGCCTGCTTCCACGCCAGCGCCGTCTCTGGCGAAACGGGATAGCCCTCCTCGGCATAGCGAATGGCGGGTGTAAACAGTTGCTCAAACGGCAGCCGTCCCCACCGCTCCCAGAGCGATCGCCATGCTGAAACCGCCCCTGGCACCGTCACACTCAGCCAGTCGTGCTGAGGGATGCGATCCATTCCTGCAAAGCGCTCCAGCGTTAGCGCCTGGGCACTGCGACCAGAGGCATTCAAACCGTGCAGCTTGCCATCCCAAACGAGCGCAAACGCATCGGAGCCAATGCCGTTTGAGGTTGGTTCAACGACCGTAAGGGCGATCGCGGTGGCGAGCGCTGCATCCACCGCATTGCCACCCTGCCAGAGCATTTCCATCCCTGCCAGTGCTGCCAACGGTTGACTGGTGGCGATCGCGCCTCGTTTGCCCATCACAACACGCCGTCCAGAGGGATAGGGGTAGCAAGTGAGATTTTGAGCACACATGGATTAGGTTGCTGATAGCGCAGAGTTGTCAACCAGATCTCTCTGGTAAGTCGCTGAGTCTACCAGATCGAGTGTAAACGTCGTTTGGTTCGCCGCACTCTCAACATGGAGCACTGCGCCGATTTGTGCCGCTAATTTTTGCACAAGGGTTAGCCCTAATCCGGTGCCACCTTGTTTCCAGCGATCGCTGCCGATAATCCGATAAAACTTTTTAAAGATCTGGTTCAATTCATCGGGCTGAATTTCGATACCCGTGTTCCTGACTTGCAATTGCACCCTGCCAAACTCCATGCTCCCAATAACCATAATTGTTTCGCCGGGGGGAGTGTACTTACAGGCATTGTTGAGTAGCTCGGTGAGAATGCGCTCCAGACTCACTGAATCAACCGACAAGGTAGGCAGATCGGGCTTAAGTATGACGTGTAGCGTTTGTTGACGGCTCTGAGCGCGTTCCTGGAACCCTGCCACGAGCGATGGTAGCCAGTTTTGCAGGCAAAGTGCTTCACGTTCAGCGACATAAGTGCCTGCTTCTAGACGCTGCAAATCAAGCAAATCATTGATGAGGACGATTTCGCGATCGCACTCGTCCCGTAAGATTTGCAAATATTGAGCTGGTTTCGCTTCCAGGAGTACGTTGGGGGTCAGCCGCGACAGCGCCATTTCTAACATACGAATCGACATCTTCATGTTCGACACTGGGGTTCGCAATTCGTGCGAAACAGTACTGAGAAAGTCGTCTTTGAGCTGGTTAAGCGTCTCCAATTCTTCTACCTGTCTCTGGGCAGCATGATACAGTCTGGCTTGTCGCAAGGCGATCGCACACTGGTTCGCAACCTGTTTTGCTAGCCGCACATCCAAATCTTTGAAGCCGTAATCGCGATCGGTGACGAGCCACAGATCGCCCAATACCTCTTTATGGTCTTCGATCGGACACGCAAGAATCGCCACTCGTCCTCGCATCGGGCTGATGTGCAAGGGACAAAATTGACAATATTGCCCTACCAAAAGTTGTGCGTATAGCTCTGGACACTCCGACATCTCAATCACGTGTCCTTTAAAGGACAGGATGGATGGGTTGTATTCGTACGCGATCGTGGATGTCCCTGCGTCCAGATCGTAGAGTCCAGCATTACAACTATTGACCCCCATCCCAATACCAAGCTCCTGCACGGCTGCTTGCAGAATTTGAGCTTCATCCAGGCTGTCGCGCACTTTATCGGTAATACGTTTGAGTGCGGCTTCAAAATCTGATGCCAACTGTAATTGAGCCGTGCGTCGTTGCACTTCTAGCTCCAAATTAGTGTTGAATTGCTGCGCCTGCTGATACAGTTCTGTCTGCTGCTTGGCGCTTCGTTCACGTCCTTCAAGGTTCTGGCTTGTATCCTGAAGCTTGCCACATAGCAGGCTAGTTAAGGTGCCGCTGACACTAAATAGTCCCAAAGCAACTGCATCATCAGCACTAATGGCTAAAGACTCTATTGGGTTTAGCCAGTAATAACTGTAGACCAGCGCCGATGTTCCTGTAGCCAGTAGCCCTGCCCCAATGCCACCATACCAGGCACTAATCAGCACGGCGATGAGACACGCTAAAAGCGAAATGGGAGCCGCGATCGCCCAGGCGCTGAAGAGTTGTGTCAATAGCAAGGCTGTGAAGACAGTCAACACACTGACGGCATATCTCAACCACTGAGAGCGCAATAACCCAACCATGAGATCCCTAAACACAAGTGATCCGACAGCATGATGTCTGACACTAACTGTTAGCTAACGTAGAGCAATTTCCTTTCAGCACTACCCCTTGAAAGACGCTTTGATACATCTTGCAAAAGGTAAAATCAACGCTATTAAAAATCGATCTAGAAGCAAAGAGCAAGCGTTTAGTAAGACAAATGCATCCTCTACCCTAGAGTCGGCTGATTACCTTTGGCATTCGACCTAAGAGAGATTTGCGTGTTTTAACTCAGTACTTGCGCTCCTGCGGTTGGAACATTGTAATGACTACAGGTTTATAGCTGATGTCAATGCCTGCGGGAGAATAATACGTCAGCGTGTGCTTGAGGAAGTTTGCATCATCGCGATCGGGGTAATCTTCGCGCGAATGAGAGCCTCTGCTTTCCTGACGGTTGAGCGCCGCAGTGAGAATCATCTCGCCCACCAGCATCAAGTTACGTAGCTCCAGTGCTTCCGTAATTTCTGTGTTCCATAGCTTACCCTTATCATCCAGGCGCACCTGGCTATAGCGCTGCTGGATGGCTTTAAGCTGGGTTAAGCCTTCGCGCATCACGGCATCGGTACGAAACACGCCACAATGCTCGGTCATGCAATCTTGATACGCCTGACGGAGTTCGGCAAGGCGATACTGTCCCGGTTGGTCTAGTAGCGCCTGAATCTGTTTCTGCGCTTCGTTAAGATAACGCGCTTCGTCTACATCAGGCAGTTTGCGATCTTGAATGTAATGGGCGATCGCGGCACCTGTCCGCCGTCCATACACGACGCACTCCAGCAAGGAGTTACTACCCAGCCGATTGGCTCCATGCACCGACACACACGCAGCCTCACCGGCTGCAAAGAAGCCATCCACTAGCTCATCGGCGCTACGTCTGACCTGTCCATTGGTATTGACTGGAATCCCGCCCATGGAATAATGCACGGTGGGACGAATGGGCATGGGCTGCGTCACCGCATCCACATTCACCAGACGATGCGCTTCTTCCCAGCAAAAGGGCACCCGGCTCATGATTTTTTCCCGCCCCATGTGGCGCAGATCCAGATACACACACGGTCCACCTGTCCTGCCATTGGGATGCACACCCCGTCCAGCACGAATTTCGCGGGTGATGGCTCTGGAGGTAATGTCACGCGGGGCAAGCTCCATGCGGCTGGGCGCATAGTCCTCCATAAACCGTCGCCCATCGCTGTTAATCAGGTAGGCACCTTCTCCCCGCACGGCTTCAGAAATCAGTACACCAACGGGATACAGCCCCGTGGGATGGAACTGCACAAACTCCATATCCTCCAGGGGCAAGCCTACCAGTGCCGTCATGGAAAGCCCGTCACCCGTTGAGGCATAGTCATTAGACGTGGTGTTGTAGACTCGCCCATAGCCGCCTGTCGCGAACATAACTGCCTTGGCACGGACGATCGCCAACTGACCATCCTCAATGTGGTACATCACCACACCCTTCGCCTGTCCGTCTTCCAGGATCAGCCGCAGCACATACCATTCGTCGTAAATGGTGACACCGCGACTCAGCAGATTGCAGACCAACTCATGCAAAATGGCGTGTCCCGTTTTGTCGGCAGCATAGCAGGTGCGGTTGTGGGTGTGCCCGCCAAAGGCTCGCTGTGCAATCCGTCCATCGGGCAAGCGGGAGAACAACACACCCATGTGTTCGAGATCGATCACCACATCGGGGGCTTCACGAGTCAGTAGCTCAACGGCATCTTGATCAGCCAGGTAGTCAGCACCTTTAACCGTGTCGAAGGCGTGTGCTTCCCAACTGTCGGCAGAGTCTACATTCTTGAGTGAGGCAGCCATCCCACCCTGAGCCGCGACGGAGTGCGATCGAATGGGGTGCGTCTTTGCCACCATTGCCACACTCAACGTTGGATCAGTGCGAATAATTTCCAGGGCGGCTCGCGCTCCCGCCAAGCCACCACCGACAATGATTACGTCGTGCTCAAACATAGTGCGATCGCCAAAAAAATAGCTTCATCTATCCTGACAAAATCAAAAGTTCCCTGCCAGAAGACAAGGAACTTCTTTAAAAAGTAAGGTGTGAGGAGAGAAGGGTGAGGGGTGGCAAGGCAGAAGGATGAGATATGAGGGATGAAGGCTAAAGGCTAAAGGCTAAAACTCAAAACTTTTCCCTCTGCTCCTTCCTCCTCACTCCTCTCCCCTCACTTCCTACCCCGCTGCTTGTATGGGGCGTTGACTAGAAGCGTTTGTTGAGGTCGGGGTCTTACTCTGACTTGCGGCTGGGTCAACGGCGTTTAGTTCAATATGATTCAGTAGAGTGGTCACAAAGGCAAAGAGCAAGAACGGTAGAGTTAGTACTAGAATTAAGCCAACAACAGCAAGTGCATAAATCGGCTTACTGGCTCCCATCAATGCCAATGCTGATGCCAGACTAAGAAAAATTACGATTAACCAGACAATAAGCTGACCATAAATGTCACCGAATGAAAGGGTGCATACTAAACGATATCTTGAAATATTGCTCATAGCCTACCTCTAGGACGGAATGTAAACCTATACGGTAAGGCTTTCTGCTTGTTCCTGGATCATTTCTCAATCTTTCAGCAACGAATGTTACGCAGCTTCATATTCAAATCATTTATCCTTGCAAATTCTCTCAATTCGAGCTTGATTCTGATCCTCTTTTTTATAATGCTGCTATGGCTGCACTCCCTTCCTTTCTAATTTTGCTTGACATCAGCGCGCTCATGGCGAGTGGTGTAAAGCACTGGCAAGAATTTTCACGCATTGGAGACTGCTTTATTCCTAAAGCAGTGCTAGAAGAAATTCAACTGCTCTGCGATCACGCGATCGAGCCTGCTCAGTCGCGCACCGCCAAGGAATTTATCCGCTTTTTCCCACAGAGTGGCTGGAAAGCGACGACCTCGATCGCCCAACACTCTGCCCTCAAGCCTGCTGAAGGACATACGTTAAGTAAGAAGAGTCGGCTGTCGTTAACAACGGCTCAAGCAGCGTATGGGCTAGCGCGTAACCATCCAGAAGGCTTGGTGGTTGTAGCCGCTAACGATCAGGGGTTGATTCAACGCTTGCGGATGTTGAATACACCTAACCTGTGTGGGCTACCGCTGACGGTGCTGGTGCAATGGAGCCGATCGGCACGTAAGCCGCCAGTGGTGGCAAACCAACTTCATCTGATGCGCTTAACGGTTGGAGCGGTTGCCCCGGTAGCCAGCAGAGCCACATCGTCGGCAGTGGTAACACGATCGAAGCCGAGCCAGCCTGTGCAGAGCTACCCGCAACCAGCGATTCGGCAACCAGCAGTTCGGCAACCAGTGGCTCGGCGATCGTTCCGCCCTGGGC
>JBGTJW010000222.1:0-2996 GCA_041744955.1 Stenomitos sp.
TCCTGGTTTGGGTTCGGTTCAATGCCTTTGCCAAGCAAGCAGGGCAAACAATCTATCAACTCAAACATGGTTTGCTAGACGATTACCTGTGCCAGCAACTCAAAAATCCATCGCTCAAAATGGCTTTTGCGTAAGTCCTAAAATAAGTACTTTTCGTTGCAGTCCGATCGCTGGTTGTTAGTAAAACCCTTCCAAAAAGGTTTTCACGTTGCCGTCAGGGCTAAGCACTAGCCGAACTTTAGCATTACGCCCACCGCTGATCGCTGAAACAAATGGTTCTCCCGCAAGGGGACCCCCCGTTCGATCGATATAGTTACTTGCTGCCTGTCCAAGAGGCACTGTGCGCTGAATCGAACCATCGGCACTGACTAAAAGGGTATATTCCAGCGTTTGAGTTAATCCTTGCGGTGGAGTCCACCGTTGCTGAAAGTATTGCCGCGCTTCAGCGATTTGCGGGATGGTGTCAAAGGCAGTATCCGTTTGTTCTGCTGGGGCACCTTGATCGCCCGTAGCAGCCCGCAAAGTTGACTCCCTTGCCGACTGACTGGGTGGAGCACTGGCAAACTCCCGGTTAAGCGCAAGCGGTTTTGGCATCGGCTGAACGGGTTGCGCTGGTGCAGCGGCTGGCTGGCTCTTTAACGGTGATACCGCAATTTGATTCCCAGCCCCTCTACTTTGGGCACCACCCGTATTTGGGGTAAGCGTCACTGTCCCTGCTGGAGCATTGGCAGCACTTGGAATTTTAGGCAGCGGTGAGGCAAGGGGAAAGGTGGGCAGCCCCGGACTGGCAGGCACTGTTGCACCAATCGGCGGTGGCGATGGCAGCTTCTGCTCTGAGATCGGCGGTAACGGACTTTGAATGGCTGCTGGAGGCACTTGCATAGCAATGTTTTGATCACTGCTGTCTCCCTGGCTCGCTGTAGGCGATGCCGGTCTTGAACTGCTTTCGATAATTTTGGCAACCGAGGCTGAGAGTCCAACCACTAGCAGACCTGTAGCGGCTAGTTGCCCCCAACGCAGAGAAGATGGCGCTAACTGGCGCGATCGCGGCACGTCTGGCAGAGCAACTAGTTCCGAGGCATACTCATCCAGAGCATTTGCCAGATCAAAGAGTTGCAAAGCACTCAACGATACTTTGTTAGCAGTATCCGGCGTTGCCAGTGAACCGAGTGCCAACGTGTGAGTCAGCAGACCACCTGGCTGTAACGAAATCGCGTTCGGCGGCGATGCTGCGATCGACCGGAGTTGGTCTTGATCTGTGGTTGGCAACACGGCAACCGTCCCTTCTGCTGACGTGTCGCTTTCGTATGCGTGAAAACGAGGCACGGTGTCGAGATCATGCGATTGCTCAAGGAAGTGCTGCACATAGGTTGAAACTGCCTCATGGAGCGCTTCAAGCTGAACGCGATCGCCTCGTAAGACAATCCACTCCTCCTTGGATAGCTTTGGATCGTCCAAACTAAGCTGAAACCGGAGGTGCTTCAACACTGGCTGACCTACCCACCGAGACAGCGGCGAATTTTTCGCCAGGATCTCTAACGTGCAGGTTGGAGGAGTGTAGCGTCGCAAAATAGAGTGAGACATGAAGCAAGAATTCAACGAGTGTATAGAAGGGCTAAGAGGCTGAAAGATAGGGCATTAGAGAAGACCGAAGCAGACAGGTCAAACGGACGCAATCGATCCTGATAAGATCTATCCTGATAAACCGTTGTCAGGCGAACGCTAGCTCGATCGCTAACGGTTGCTTACCACTGGCTGGTTGCCATTACTTGAGCGATCGATCAACGCTAACCACAGCCGTCGAGAACCGTTTGCAGCACTATAAAACAGTAGATCAATCAAAAGTTTGAGCGCAAGATTGTTTAACGCTGCGGGCGGCACACGATCGCCATCACTCATGCGTTCCTGATAGGTGTTGTTAAACGTGTCCAGGTAATCTCCCAACAAGGCTGTTTGATGGGGTTCGCGCTGCTGTTCTGCCATTTGTTCTAAAAGAGCAACCGCACGTCGAATCTTTTCTGCTTGCTGTTTGGCAAGATGACAGCTAATCAGCACCAGCGCCCGTGCCTCCTCAACGTCAAGTTTTTTGCGACCACCCTGTCCATTCCGCAGTGGACTGGCTTGCCGCAACCGCCATAGGGCAACCCGATCGGAAACCAGTGTCTCCAGCTTTAACTCGTTCGCTGCCTGAAGCATCGCTTCTGAACCAATCCCAGCCAATGCTTCTAACGCCAGCAAGACCAGATCAAGTTGAGCCTTAATATTGTCCAACTGAGATGGATCGGGCTGATTAAGCAGCGGCAACATTTCAACCGACGTGGAGTTTGGCAACTTGACTGAAGACTGCATGACTTTAGGATAGAAAACACAAGACGATTTGACGCGGTGGTTACGTGTCTTGAAACAAGACTAGTAGATTGCTGCTACTGGTTCCCTGCTGTCTTAAGCCCAGATGAATCTTGACATATCTATAATGACCCAACCTCACCCTCTAGGCTAAAAAAAGACGTGATCGGCTGATAGGGCGATCACAGACACTTCTCTATGGTGAAGAGGCAACTAAACCTTCGAGAATCCTTTAGTGCGATCGGCTGCTTCATCCAAAGAGTGAATTTTTATTAAAAGACATTTTTGTAGCTTTAGATACAGAATTTTTTGTTATATTAGCTAGTAAGAACAAAAAACGATAAAAAGGAAGCGCAAATTATGTCTACCCAAGATCAAGCACGGGCGTTAGCAAACCGTCATCAGCACACTGTGAAGAACCGTGAGCAGTCTGCACTGAGCCGGATGGCTGCTGAAATTGGTGTATCGAGCGAAACGGCTGTGCGGAACCAACCTCGCGATGCTGGCATGAGCTAGAGCAGGTGTTTGCTCAAGGTACTTAAAATTTTGAAAGCGGGCGTAATCTAACTGAGATTACGCCCGCTTTTGTTAAAAGCGGTTGTCTTATAGCTGTAGCCATACTGGTTAGGACGGGGTGCAGGGGTTCTACC
>JBGTJW010000223.1:0-3357 GCA_041744955.1 Stenomitos sp.
TTTTGAGTCAATGGATTGTTCGGGATCAGTGTCATCTCATCGCCATTCTTGGGTTAGGCGGTATTGGTAAAACGACTTTAACCGTAAAGCTTGCTGAACAGGCTCAATCTGAATTTGAGTACTTGGCTTGGCGAAGTTTACGCAACACTCCATCGATCCGGCATCTGCTGACCGGAGTAATCTTGTTTTTGTCCGATCAGCAAGCTGTCGATCAGCCCGATAGCGTTGAAGAACAAATTTCTTTGCTAATGAATTACCTACGGCAGCATCGCTGCTTGCTAGTGTTAGATAATTTAGAATCACTTTTGCAAAGTGGCGATCGCTCTGGGTGTTTTCTCGAAGGTTATGAGGGGTATGGACAATTACTTGATCGTGTCAGCAATGAGCGTCATCAAAGCTGTGTCGTCATCACGAGCCGAGAAAAGCCAATTGGAACACACTGGCAAGAAGATCAGCGAGAAATGGTGCGGGCACATTATTTGACAGGATTATTAGCGTCAGACGGGCAGGCAATTCTCAACAGCAAAGGACTGCTTACAAACACCGAGCAACAGCAACTAATGGCAAAGTACAAAGGCAATCCACTTGCACTCAAGATTGCAGCGTCTACGATTCAATCCATATTTGGAGGAGATAGTGCGGAGTTCTTACGGCAGGGAACAACTGTTTTCGGGGATATTTGGAATCTGCTTGATCAGCAGTTTAATCGTCTGACTGGTTTGCAACAGCAAGTAATGTACTGGGTGACGGTTAATCGAGAACCGGTAATGCTGGCTGAGCTACGCGAAGATTTGGTTTTTCCAATGTCTTCGCATGAACTATTAGAAGCAGTGACATCACTGAGAGAGCGATCGCTGATTGAAACCACACCAGAAGGCTTCACTCAACAACCTGTTGTAATGGAGTATTTAACTGCTAAGTTTATTGATCAACTCTGTGAAGAAATTACAACGCAGTCTCTGAAACTATTTCAGAGCCATGCTCTACTGAAAGCGCAATCCGCAGATTATATCCGAAAGGCTCAAAGCCAACTGATCCTAAAACCCTTAGTGAATAAGCTGCTTTATCATTTTGGAAGTAAGCACGCGCTCGAGCAGCACCTAAAGCAAGTTCTACGCACGCACCAACAGATTGCTCCACTACAGAATGGTTATGTGACAGGTAATTTAATTAACCTATTTTGTCATCTAGAAGCTGATTTAACAGGCTATGACTTCTCTAACTTACAAATTCGCCAAGCTTATTTAGTTGGGGTATCACTACACGCAGTCAACTTTTCAGGGTGTGACTTCTCTCAATCTGTTTTCTTAGAAACTTTAACAGCAACGCTTTCAGTCGTATTCAGCCCAGATGGTAACTTGTTTGCAACGGGTAATGCTGATGGGATTGCACGGGTCTGGAAAACAAAGGATAATAGCAGCCTTGTAGCTTGTAAAGGTCACGACAGTTGGGTTTGGGCAGTCACGTTCAGTCCGGATAGTCAATTGCTGGCAACCGGTAGCTTTGATCAAACGATTCGGCTTTGGAATGCTGAAACTGGAATCCCATGGAAAACGTTAAGCGGTCACACGTCTTGGATCTGGTCTGTGGCATTCAGCCCAGATGGTCAACTGCTGGCAAGTGCGAGTAATGACCATACGGTGAGGCTCTGGGATGTTTCCACGGGACAATGTGTTGAAACGCTTACTGAGCATACAAGCGCAGTAAACTCAGTCGTTTTCAGCCCTGATGGTCAAGTTCTGGCTAGTAGTGGCAACGATCGTACGATTAAACTGTGGAACTCACAGACCGGAGAACTCCTTGCATCTTTAGAAGAGCATTCTCATTGGGTGAGATCGATTGCTTTCAGTGCAGATGGCAGAACGCTCATCAGCGGTAGCCATGATCAAACAATCAAAGTGTGGGATTTGGCAACTCGGCAGTGCCTGAAAACGCTACAGGGGCATACTTCCTACGTACTCTCGATTGCACTGAGTTCTGACGGCTCTACTCTAGCCAGCGCTAGCCATGATTGCATGGTTCGAGTTTGGGATATTCACACTGGAGCGTGTCTCAAAGTTTTGCAGGGGCACCCGAACGGCGTTTGGTCAGTGGCGTTTCACCCAAATGGGCGACGACTAGTGAGCGGTAGCAACGACAGTATGGTGAAAGTATGGGATATGACGACTGGTCAATCACTCAAAACGCTACAAGGCTACTGTACAGGGGTTCGCTCAATCGCATTTAGTCCAGATGGACAGCGATTGCTGAGCGGGGGAGATGACAAAACCGTTCGACTTTGGGATGTGCAATTAGGTGAACTCCTCGTGGCGCTAAAAGGGCACACGAGTTGGGTTTGGTCGGTCGGGTTTAGTCCCAATCAGCCATTAGTAGCCAGTAGCAGCAATGATTCCACCATTCGCCTTTGGAACGGTCAAACTGGCAAAGAAATTTGCGTGTTGCGAGATCACACAAATTTGGTCATGTCGATCTCGTTTAGTCCAGATGGTCAAACAATCGTAAGCGGCAGCGTAGATCAAACGATTCGATTATGGAATATCGAATCTCAGCGTTGCATCCGAACTTTAACGACAGATGCTCGGATCTGGTCAGTTACCTTCAGCCCTGATGGTCAAATTCTTGCAAGCGGTAGTGAGAACTGTGTGCAGTTGTGGAACGTGCAGTCGGGCGAGTGTATTGGAACGTTACAACAACATACCGCAATCGTGTTCTCGATCGCGTTTAGCCCGGACGGAGAAACGATTGCGAGTGGTAGCAGCGATCAGACTGTAAAGCTCTGGAATAGGCGAACCGGAGACGAGATTCATACCCTTGCTCATTCCTCTCGCGTTTGGTCAGTTACCTTTAGCCCCAATGGAACCCTTCTGGCAAGCACGAGTGGAGACCAAACCGTGAAGTTATGGAGTGTGCAGACTGGGGAATGTTTGCACACCTTCAAAAGCCAGACGAGCGATGCCTGGACAATTGCCTTTAGTCCTAATGGTCACACGTTAGCAACGGGTGAACAGAATGGCATGATTCGCTTATGGGATGTTCAAACAGGCAATCTGGTTAAAACTATTAGCAATAAAAGACCCTACGAGCAAATGAAGATTGCTGAAGTCACAGGATTAACGCCTGCTCAACAAGATTCGTTAGAAGCTCTGGGCGCATCGATAACGGGTTGATCAACATCTCTGTCTAGTGCAGCGTCAAGATTTAATTTTAGGGTAGACAGACGCCAGCTTACAGCGTGCATCGTCTACCTTCATCTGCCAATCAACGCCGCGCTGGAGGTTGTTGACATCGCAAGACCACGCGGCCGTTTCAACTTGTAAGGTTTCGATATCGCCAAAGCGACGGCCACTGATGCACTGG
>JBGTJW010000224.1:0-11354 GCA_041744955.1 Stenomitos sp.
GCACCATTTACTTTAGCGAGAAGCAACTCCGCAGCCGTGATTTTCGTGGACCCGATTTTTTTGTCGTTTTGGGCGTAGAACGTAGACCCCGCAAAAGCTGGGTCGTCTGGGCAGAAGATGGCAGAACACCGAACGTGATCATTGAAGTGTTGTCGGACAGTACCGCAACGATCGATCGAGGTTTGAAGAAACAGCTTTACCAGGATGTGCTTAAAGTGTACGACTACTTCTGGTTTGATCCCGATAGCCTCGAATTTGCAGGCTTTGCTCTTGTGAACGGGCAATATCAACCGCTTCAGCCGAATGCTCAGGGTCAGCTTTGGAGTCAGCAGTTACAGCTATTTTTGGGTCTTCACGAACGCAAACTACGCTACTTCACACCCGAAGGTGAACTGGTGCCTTCCCCAACTGAAGCTGCCTTAGCTTCAGAGCAACGTGCCGAGCAAGAAAAGCAACGTGCCGATCGCTTGGCTGCTAAACTGCGCGAACTCAATGTCGATCCAGAGAGTCTCTAAGGACAGTGCGATCGCCAGTTAGCTTTACTCCTATGACTCCTGATATGACTCCTGATGCCATCTTGAACGCCTGACTCCTCTCTCCTCTCCCCTCACCTCATCTCCCCATGTCCGATCCCTACTCTCAACCAAACCGTGAATGGTGGGCACAGCGCTGGATTGATGTGCTGGAGTCCTTCGGCTGGGTACGACGCTTGGCGCGGGCACGCACCTACGCCCGTGAAGGTAACGTCCTCAGTATCGACTTTAAGGGAGCAAAAGTCGCCGCTAGAGTCCAGGGCACGGCACCCGATCCCTACAAGGTATCTCTGTCGCTCGATCCCTTTGAGGATGATCAATGGGGGTATGTCATTGAGTCTATGGCGCAACGAGCGATTTTTTCTGCCAAATTGCTGGCAGGAGAAATGCCGCAAAACATTGAGGAAGTGTTTACAGCTAATGGGTTAAGCCTGTTTCCGTTCACCAAATTCGATATTCACAGCAAATGTTCCTGCCCCGATCCGGCTAACCCGTGTAAGCACATTGGGGCTGTGTATTACTTACTGGGCGATCGCTTTAGCGAAGATCCGTTCGTCTTGTTTCAGCTACGCGGTCGTACTAAAGAGCAAATTATTGAAGCCTTGCGGCAAATTCGGAGTGCAGGCAGTACGGATCAGGGGATCGCAGAAGCATCTGAAGACTCACTAGATGTCAGCACAGCAGCACCCACAGTAGGGTCAGGTGTGCCGTTGGCGATCGATCAGTTCTGGCATTATACAGAGCAGCTAGAGTCATCGTTGGTCGTCATTGCGCCACCACCAACGAGCGAGACAGTGTTGGATGTCTTGGGTGCCATACCGTTCAAAGCGGAAGTGGCTTCAGACGGTGCGATCGCCCCATCAGACGCACCAGCAGCCATGGACTACTTAAAAACGGTGTATCAGGCAGCCAGCCAGCAGGCAATTCTGGCAGCGATGAATACAGACGGAACAGTGTGAAGATCAGGTGCGAGTCAGCGTTGAGTCTGTAGGGATGCAGAGCAAGTTGTCTCCTTGCGTGCTGATCATGCCGCGTTGGCGAAGTTTGCCCATGAGACGGGTGACAGTGACGCGCGTTGAGCCGATCGCGCTACCAATCTGGGCATGAGTTAAGGGAAACGGCAAGCAATAACCTTGTTCGCTCGGTTCACCATATTCTTCAATCAGCAGGGTCAGAAAACCCAGCAGGCGGTCGATCGTGCGACGTTGCCCCAGCGTACTGAGCCAGAGGAGCTTACGTTGATGCTGATAGCGAAACGCATCCAGCACTTCACGACGAAAGTGGGGCCAGTTATCCAGATCATGCCAGTACATCCATAGCACAGATGTCTGGTCAACATGGGCATAGCTTTGCAGCGTAAACGGTGACTGGGCGACGATCTCAAAGGGTTGCCCTGCGCCAACAAAGCCCAAAAAAGCTTCTTCTGGACTAATACGCGGCAGGCGCGAGGCACTGTTGCCAGCAGCATTCACCTGAGCGCTACCAACCAGCCGTACTGCGCCCCGCTGCACTAAATACACCAGTCCAGGTCTAGTGGGCAGCTTCTCATCTTTGGCAAAGGTGCGAATGCGGTAATGCTCTTGAGACCAATCAATGATCCGTTGCCAGGTAAGAAACGGACGCGCTGCCTCAGAATTAGATGTTAGTGAGTACATAGGCTATGGAGGCTGTGGGACTTTCTAGGGGCAGTAGGGAAGCTATTAAGAATCATTCCTACAACCAGGACACTAGACTCTACGACTAAAGCCGAGTTCAGAGCGCTGCAACAAAAAGGTAGCATCAATCCACCTTCACGTTTCACTTACAAGTCTATGTCAACACAGTAGTCCCATTAGTTAAACTAATAGTGCTACATCCGATACAGAGGGAAGGTAGCGATCGCGGATACCGCTCAGGAGTCTTAAACAAAACGGCTGCGGCATCGATCCCTATTGTGTTTGTCAAAGCATAGTTGGCTCAGACCGAAAGCAGCCTAACAACTGACGCGAAGTAGCGGTTGAGCGAGAGACACTTAGCACAAGATTGCGTTAGCTTCCTGCTATGTTATCACTGTTACGAATGAGACTGCGCGATGCGGTTGATTGCTACCTTAGCGATCGCCAGAGTGATGTGGCAACAACGAGCGTGGATCGCGTCACAACAGAGCGGGGCGTGCGGGCGAGCCTTGAGCAAATTGTACGAGCGACACCGATCAAGCGTGCCAACAAAGCCATACCGTTTGTTTATGTCTGCGCGATCGCTCATCGTTTGGCTACTCCGTCTCAGCCCGCAGCACTGATCGCCGCCCAATTAGTTGATACGCTGTTGCAGCCGCGTCCCCTGCCGGAGGAAGACTTTCTAGCAGGCATTGTGGTGCAAGCAACTGCTACAGGCTGGCTGCAATTTGAGCTAAGTGATCGAGCGATCGCGGCATGGCTTGACCGTTTCCTTACTAAGGCGCTGCCCCAACAGCCATCTGTGTCTCTTACCCCAAGGGAGCAGCATCTGCTGCTGCCAACAGCGGCAGTCTTTGAAGTGCAGTATGCTCATGCCCGTTGCTGCTCACTCTTACGGCTGGCTCACAGTGAGGGCTTAATCACGCTGGACAGGCTCGACGTAGCACCGCTCGGCTGGCGCATTGTCAACCCGCTGTCTGTGCCCTGGCTAACCTCTACTGCCCAGCTTTGCCTGAGCCATCCCGCCGATCGTCGGCTGCTTGGTTATTTAGTGGAGGCGCTGGATTGCTTGTCTGACGAATCGCCGCACCGCACGCGGCAAAGCTTACGATCGGCACAGGCGATCGCGCAAGCCATGCAGTCATTCCATCGTGTGCATCCGCTATGGCGTAAAACCGGAACAGAGCCAAACTTGGTGGTGGCACAGCTAGGCTTACTGCTAGCAACCCAACGCATTCTGTTTTTACTCCTGGCGAACGGGCTAGATCTTCACCCTGTAGAGGAGCTTTAAAGGCAGGCTGGGCGCACGTCATCAGGAATTTTCGATGCTGAGCAAATTTGACATAGGTTTTTCTGATCACTTTTTTGATAGACAAACCTGTTGCAGTCAGCTATATTCTTGAGTGTGTGAGGAGCGAACCAGCAAGAGCACCGAGACGAAACACGGCAAGTCGTCGGTGCTCTTTCTGACTTTAAAGCTAGTCGCTTTGAACGCGATTTTTAGCGATCAGCATCCAACCACCAGTCTTTAGAGCTTGCATGATCGCTGCACAGCACGTTGAAAGTGATCACTCTAGCGTTTCCTTAGAGTAGAAATTCCTCAATCGCAGCAGCAGCACCATCCTTCTCAACATCAGGGGCAACCCAGTTTGCTAAAGCTTTGACGGCATCTGGCGCATTACCCATGGCGACACCAATGCAAGCATATTCAATCATTTCCACATCGTTGAAATTGTCGCCGATCGCCATCACGTTTTCTGCCTTCAGCCCTAAATACTCTTCTGCAAGGTAGCGAACAGCCGTACCTTTGCTGACCAACGGATTCGTTGCTTCAAAGAACGTTGCGACAGATTTTGTTAGATAGAGTTCGGCGGGTGTGTAGCGGCTCTGCAAACTGCCCAACAGAGTTGTGATTAAAGCTGTATCGTCACTCAGCGCCAGGACTTTTGTTGGCTCGGCTGTCAGTGCTGTACGCAAATCACCAACCGGAATAGGCTGTACGCCAGAGCGTTTGGCATACTCCTTTGTCTCTGGAGTCAGTTCGCGCACGTAGAGTTGGTCGTTGATGTAGAAATGCACTGAAAGCAACGATCGCAATGCTGGCTGCTCAAAGTAATCCAAAAGCTGTAGCACCAGTGACTTCGGCACCGTCCAATGACGATGGATCGTTTGCGTTGCTGGCTCTTGAATCCATGCGCCTTGATATGCCATCAACGGCAGAGTCGAACCAACTGCTTCATAGAAGCGTAGCGCCGCACAATACATACGCCCAGTGGCGATCGCCACGTTGATCCCCTTTGCCTGCGCTGCCCGAATTGCTTGTATCACAGGCTGACGAATTTCGTTTTCAACACCCGCGATCGTGCCATCGATATCTAGCACAAGAAGTTTGATGTCTGCGGAGCGCGATCGATTTTGCATGAAAGGGTAAGTGAGGGGGTGGAGGGGTGAAGAGGTGAAGGAGTGAAGAGGTGAAGGAGTGGAACGAAAGGAGGTATGGAGTTAGTTTAGCTTTCAGCCTTTTGCCTTTTGCCTTCTGCCTTCTGCCTTCCGCCTTCCGCCTTCCGCCTTCCGCCTCAGTTGATAAGTTTTTCCAGCGTTAACCCAGTAGTTTTCATTCATTACCAGATTAACCGCTGATAATGTGAAAGCAAATCTCATAGTAGCTTGTAAGCTATGGCTGAGGCACAGGGTCGTCGTCGGGCAAGTCGTCAGGTCTTATTAGCGTCGCTTTGGCTGGCGCTCCTGATTTTAGTTGTAAAGGTGTGGATTGGCTGGGCAACGCAATCATTGAGCTTGCTGGCTGAATCGCTACAGACGTTGGTAAATGGGTTTAGCATCCTTCTGAGCACGATCGCGATTACGTCGCGCTATCCTGCCAGTCGTGAGGTTGGAGGGCACGGCAAGGTAGAGTCAGTGCTGGCGCTCTTGCTGGCTGCGTTGATGGGGTTTGCCTGTCTGAGCTTGCTGGTGGTATCGGTGCAGCAATTGGAGGCGATCGCGCAAGAGGCTAGCTGGTTGTCTGTGCGGGTAAACTCGCCGTTGCTTCAGCTTTTGGGCGTGGTAGTCGCGACCAATTTTTGCCTTGCCTGTTTTCAGCGCTACGAAGCAGGGCTTTTGGAGAACAGCGCCCTACGTTTTAGTGCAGGTCATCTGTTTCAAGATACGTGGTTAATGCTGCCAGTGCTGGCTGGCTTGGTTGGTGTCGGGCGTGGCTACCTTTGGCTTGACCCAGTATTGGCAGTGCTGCTGGTGCTGGCGGCAATCTGTAACTGTTGGCGCGTTTTTAATTGGCAGTTGCCATCGGTCATGCGGCAAATCGCGATCGCGCCCGAAGCATTAGCCCAAACCATCCATCAGGTAGAAGGGATCACGCACTGTTATGGCATCCAGTCTCGCGGCGTAGTGGGTCGTCATGTCTTTGTCGAAATGCGGCTGATTCTGCACCCAGAGTGCCTGAGCATTGCTCGTAGCATTGCCGAACGAGTAGAGCGGGCGATCCGCGATCGCTATGGTCCTGTGAAGGTAGTGATTTATATTGATAGCGATCGTCCGAAAGAGTGATTAATCTTTGACTCTTGACCGCTTCAGGGTATCGGACACCAGAGTTTTACCTGCACTACCATGTCAAGGCTCGTTCATAAAGACAGGCAGAAGGTAACGTCCAGATCGCTTACTGCTTCACCAGCACGCCGAGTTCGCGCTGTATCGGCAGCACGTCTAACGTATCTTGCTGTGAGCAATACGCCAAATCTTCGGTAATGCCCAGCTTTAGCAGCCGTTTGCCGTGGGTTGAGTGATGGAAGAGTCCCAGCAGATTGTCTTGCCATTGGCGGTAAAGGCTGACAGCCGCGATCGTCTCATCATTGCCAGCCAGATCCTCATGGGAGCCACCAAGTTCGGCTTGCAGGCTATGGGCGATCGCGCCGGCACACACTGTATCTTCTAGCGAATAGCTGCCTTCCCACCCAGACCCAACAATCCAGACAACATCTGGCTGCTGTTGGACGAGGTGTTGCACCACAGCACGACGGTTGATTAACGCGGCTGCCAGCACGGTAGGAGCCGCTTCAATGCGTTGCAGCGCCCGTGTGCCGTTTGTGGTGCTGATAAAGAGGCGACGACCACTTACTCGCTCTGGCGTACAGTCAAGGGGTGAATTGCCAAAGTCAAAGCCTTCTACTTGCGACCCGCCCCGTTCGCCAGCACGAATCCGTTTGTCGGGTGCCCATGTTTCGCTGACAGCCAGCAGCTTGTCTAAATCGCTGAATGCCTGGACTGCTTCTGCGCCAGACCCCAACGCCGTTGCGATCGTGCTGGTGGCTCGCAAGACATCAACTGCGATCGCACAATCGGCGATCGTTGTAGTCGGCGTTAATTCAGGCGTATGGAAAACAAACAGTTTCATAAGGGTTCCGTACAGTGAAAAGGAATAACAGGTGCAAAAGACGCAGCCAAAAAG
The DNA here is from genome assembly GCA_041744955.1 of Stenomitos sp. GTDB lineage: Bacteria > Cyanobacteriota > Cyanobacteriia > Leptolyngbyales > Leptolyngbyaceae > Stenomitos. The sequence goes on from JBGTJW010000224.1 coordinate 6,651, forward strand.
AATAGAGTAAGTCTTAATAAAGCTTGAGAAGTTTAGCCCTACTGATAATAGATGAAAGCTTAGACACTTAGGTTTTTGGTTCTCATCTTGGCGGTTCTAGACACAGTCAGTTCTGAGTTTTGTGCCTCTGGCATGGGTAATCAAGCCAAGAGCAACCAATGCTACCAGTCTTTTTAGTCGTAAGTGCTACCTTCATTGCAACTGCCACGTGTTTTGCAGCTCCAGCAATCAGTGAACGTCTGCACACAGAGTGCTTAACCATAAAGCGCGTGTGTTCGCTTCTCTCAGCTGCTGCGCTTGCGTCTCTTCCCAGTTCATACCTTAAAATAAGCCAAATTTGTAAAAAACCGTCATCAAACGGCTCGCACCGGAGGAACTATGACAGATCGCCCCATTATTCTCGGCATTGTTGGCGATAGCGCTGCTGGTAAGACGACGTTGACTAAAGGGATTGCTCAATTCCTCGGCCCTGAAAACGTGACCGTCATTTGCACGGATGACTACCACCGCTACGATCGCAAACAGCGTGCTGAACTTGGCATTACTGCCTTGCATCCAGACTGCAACTATCTGGATATCATGCAGCAGCATCTGTCTCAACTCCGCACCGGGCAGCCAATTCTCAAACCGATTTATAACCACAAGACCGGAACGTTTGACCCACCAGAATACATTAAGCCCAACAAATTTGTGGTGGCAGAAGGCTTGTTAGGCTACTCGACGCGGGGTACTCGTGCAGCCTATGACGTAAAGGTTTACCTTGCCCCACCCGAAGACCTGCGGACACAGTGGAAAGTCAAGCGAGACACTCAAAAGCGGGGTTACTCTGAAGAGCAAGTGCGGGCAGAACTGGTCAAGCGCGAACCTGACTCCGAAGCATATATTCGTCCCCAACGGCAATGGGCAGATCTGGTGGTCAGCTTTTATCCCGCGCCTGAGGTGGTTGATGGTGGCAACGGGCATCTCAATGTTCGTCTGGTGCTTAGACCCAATATTCCACACCCCGACTTGACTCAAGTAGTAAGCACCGATACGGTCCACTCTGACTCTGCCATTCGGTTGGGACTCGATCGCGATATGGGCAAACCTGTCGATGTGCTAGAAATTGACGGTCACGCGACCAGTGATCAGGTCACGAAGCTGGAGCGCTTTATCTGTAGCGACATCCCAAACTTAATTGATGCGTGCAATCGTGATATCAATCCCGAACTGGGTGCAGTAACAGGCACCACAGGTGAAACGCTACGAAGCTACCCTCTAGCCATTACACAGCTACTAATTGCCTACCATATGTTAAAGGCAACGAACATTTATTAGGCGTAAAGTTGAGTCGCCAAAGCAACAAAAATCTAGACGTTTAAAACAGCCTCTAAGCCACAGATGGCTGACTACAGCATGGAAGGGGCTGGGGATTTCATACCTGACCCCTCCTCCGCACAAGCGCCTGAAGCATCATCATTACTATGTAGTTTTGGCAGGATGTTGGACGATTCCGTACGGACGACGATTTGTGCAGGCACACCTACTGCCACAGAGTAAGCTGGCACATCACGCAGGAGCAAGGCATTAGCGCCAATTTTTGCATGACTGCCGATCGTCACTGGGCGAATGATTTTAGCACCAGCGCCAAAATCCACGTGTCCACCGATCGTCACACCACCCACAATGGTTACTTGCTGAAGAATCAGACAATTTGGACCAATCACTGCATCGGGATGAATCACAATCCCGTTTGGATGCGGAAGCAACAGTCCTCCTTGAATCTGACAATTGAGGGGAATATCTGCCGCCGTGACCACACTCCAGAACCGATGCTCTAAGATATGCCACTTTGTGCATAAGCGACCCAGAATGCCGCGAGAGCCGTATGACGGAGTGCTGACTTTACTGCCCCAGGTACGCCTCTAGCACTTGGGCATTGGTTTGAATTTCGGTAGGAGTGCCAACGGCAAGATTGCGTCCTTCAGCAAGTACCCAAACTCGATCGCACAGGGACATAATCACATCCATATTATGTTCGATGATCAGGAAGGTAAGACCGTCGCGGTTCCAGGTGAGGATGCGATCGCAAATTTGGTTAATCAGCGTTGGGTTCACACCAGCGGCAGGCTCATCCAGCAAAATCAGTTTAGGTTGGCTCATCAGTGCTCGTCCCATTTCGAGCAGCTTGCGTTGACCGCCCGACAGCGATCCCGCATATTCGTGTGCCATGTGTGCAAGACCGATCGACTCTAAAATCGTCATTGCCTGTTCGCGTTGCTGGCGTGATTCGGCTGCAATTTGCTTGTGTTTGAACCAGGTGAACCAGAAATTCTCGCCCGTTTGGTGTTGAGCCGCTAGCAGCATATTTTCGAGGACAGAAAGGCGTGACAGTACCCGTGCAACCTGAAAGGTCCGGATCATGCCGCGCTGGGCAATTTGATGTGACTGAAGGTGGTGAATCGGTTCGCCATCAAACAATACGCGCCCTTTATCAGGACGAATGAAGTTTGAGAGCAAATTGAAGAGGGTTGTTTTGCCAGCGCCGTTGGGTCCGATCAGACCAGTAATGCTGCCCTTAACCACTTCGATCGCCACCTGATCGACTGCCACCAGCCCACCAAAGCTTTTGATTAGACCACTCGCTGCCAGCAGTGGCAGTTGCAGTTTAGCGGGTTGTTCGATCGGTTCCACCGCTGCCAGAATGTCTGCCAGGTCTTCACTGTCAGGATGACTCAAGTGTTCTATAGGATCAACGGCATTAGAGTTTTTATCGACCAAGTGACAGTTCCTCCTTTTTGCCTAAAATGCCTTGTGGTCGCGCCATCATGAGCACAATCAACAGCAAGCCAATGACCATAATCCGAAACGCTCCGGCTCTGCCTTCATCAAGCTGGGGTGGAATGGCGGGAATGATCGCGTGGAGTGCAGGGGCGATCGCAGGCAGCAGAAACCGCGTCACGGAGTTGTATGCCCAAAAAATAGCCGCTCCCAGCAGCGTACCAGCGTTGTTGCCAGCGCCACCCAACACAACGATCGTCCATGCCTGAAAGGTAATCAATGGAATAAAGCCATCAGGATTAATGAAGCTCAACTGCCATGCGTAGAAGGCTCCGGCAATGCCCGCGATCGCGCCACCCAGCATCAGGGATTGCAGTTTGTACCAAAACACATTCTTGCCCAGCGCTTTCGCAACGTCCTCATCTTCACGAATGGCTTTGAGCACACGACCCCAGGGCGATCGCACCAGCGCTTCTAGCCGCCAGTAGACCAGCGCCAGTACCGTCACCAACACCAGCATGAGTCCCGCTTTGTACGAATAGTTGTAAAGAGAAACTGCACCTGCCCAGTACAGTACCAAGCCCAGAAGCGCGGTCGAGATGCCCAACATTAGTTTGCCGCTTTGCCCTGGTTGTTTGCCATTGCGGGTATCTTGCCCCAGGCGATCGAGCCGTCGCCATGTCCAACGCCACATTTGCCAGCCTGCCAGCCCAAAAATGACCGTCCAGAGACCAATCATGCCAAGCTTGCTGATTAAAGTGGGTCGGGTCAGCGCTTCTAGTGGCAAGGGATAGCTATAAACGCCGCGTGAGCCTTGCGTTAGCCATTCTTCGTTCAGCGCAATGAGACGAATGACTTCCGACACGCCGATCGTGACGATCGCCAGATAGTCTTCCCGCAGGCGCAGGGTAGACAGCCCAATCAGCAAACCCAGCAACGCTGACAGCCCTGCCCCGATCAGCACTGCCAAAAGCAGCGGTACGCCTTTCATGCTCAACAGCACGGTGGTATAGGCACCAATGGTCATAAAGGCAATGTGACCAAAATTAATCAGCCCCGTAAAGCCCCACTGCAAATTTAAGCCCAGGCTAAACAGGGCAAAGGTAGCGGTGAAAATCATCAACGAGACAAGATAACTGGGCGTAAAGAACAGCAGAATGCCGCTGAAATCGAGCATGAGCAATGTTAGCAAAGGGCGATTGAATCGTATCCTACCAGGCAAGTAGAACCAGTAGCGATCGATTCTATACGGAGCTTACCTGGATTCAACCGCTACAGTGAACACGGATGAACTGCGATCTTAACCAGTTGTTTGGGCATTCTGAGGTTGTACGATCGCTATCTGGTTTGCACTTATTGGTCGGGGTCATCATGAGCCTTCTCAAAGATCGATTACATCGCCTTGTTGAGCAGCTAGCAGATGATGAACTGCTAGAGGTTTGGGCTGGGCTGGTTGAGTTCTACTGCGACTGTTATATGCTCAGGGCAACGCAAGCCGCGAAGGAAACCCTGAAGCCAGGAGATACGCTTACTCGTGAAGAAGCGCTCCGTTTTCTATCACTGCTGTAATGTGTTGCGATCGCCCTTATGAACGCTAATCAAGTGTCCGCCCAACCAGCTTTATCCCAAAGAATGTCCAGCTTCAAAGGGCTCGAAGTCCGCTATGAGCGATCGTTTCTGCTCGACCTAACAAGCCTGGAGACTGTCGCCCAGAAAAGAATGCAGCAGTTTGTCTTTAACGATTTCACCAGCATTCAACAATTGCACTCGCTACCGGGGTTCCGTGCGCTCGGCAGCAGCAAAATTTTCTACCGCTTCACCCTCGATCGCTACCTCGTCAGCCTCGAAATCACCGGACAGGTAGTCAAATTCTTGCGACTATTGCCAAAACCGGAGCTTTGAGGCAGAAGGAGAAGGCAAAAGGCAAAAGGCAAAAGGCAAAAG
>JBGTJW010000225.1:0-6505 GCA_041744955.1 Stenomitos sp.
TGCACTTAACCGAGAGACGGATAAGTAATCGGCTCCTAACGCCGTCTCCATTGATTTGGCTGCTTGTTGATTGGCAGCCGGAAACTGGCTTAACGGTAAGGTGCTGATGGTCAGGCTAAAAAGACTACAGGCTAGCACAACGCGAAATTGCCACTGTTTACGGGCGTACCACAATGCAAGGAGAGCAGCGATCGCATTCGCCCCCATTAACCAGGGGCTTACCTCTGGCGCACCCACGCCCAACGGCAGCAGCGCAAACGTGGGCGCAGGCACCACAATCCAGGCAGTGATAAAAAAAGCCACTCCACCGATCAGCAGCGTTAGCCCTTCCAGCAAGGCGTTAAACAGGTTGGGCATTTAAGATGACTCAGTAGGGTGCTAATGCGACTAATTTTGGCTTAAAATAAGTGGTTAAGCCGACCTTATGTAGTGGTTTTACAGATATTGCCTCCACTTTGGCGCTAAAATTTTCTCGCTCAGCAGATTGGTGTAGAGTCATGTCTTCTTTCAGGTTTTTGTGGCGCACAGGCAAAGCAAGCGATCGCACAAAGGGTCTTTTTGAGACTGTCATGGTAGCCGCTCTTGGCTGGATGGTAAGTGGTTCGACGATCGCGGTTGCGGCTCCGGCAGATGTGTTTATGCCCCATCTCGATCGTATCCGTCAGAACCTACCGCCCAACATTGTTATGCGCCTTCCCTCACAGATTCGGCTCAGTTATCCCGCTGATGAAGAGTTTATTGAAACCTTGGCTGTGCGAATTACTGCGTTAGATTCGCCACCCCGCATTACGGTGGGTCTGTTTAGCTGTGAGGATGATTCGCCTTTTTGCCGCATTGGCACTTTTTCGGCAGTCAATGCAGCGATCGCTCAAGCGCAGCAAGATTACCAGAAACACATTGCCGCCGCCGCTCCCATCCAGCTTGCCAGGACGATTCGCGGCTATTTGCTCATGGGCACTGCCAAACAACCACCCTCTGAGTTTTCCTCCATCATGTGGCAACAAGATGGGATGTTTTATACCGTCAGCCTTGCTAACCCAGAGCGCCAAAATATGCTCTATATGGCAGTTTATATGGCAAATGAGGCTCCCTTTACCAATAACGCTGCCTTGAAAGCACCGAGCAGGTCATCGCCCTGAAAAAGACTGAATGGCGATCGCGTTGATTGCCTGACAAAAGTGCTGCCAAGCGGGTGTGGAAGGTAATGAGTCTTAAGGCTCTGACGAATGCATTGCTAGGGCGATCGCTTCTAGCTTCATCCCACAGTGCTTACAAAAAACGGCATCGGCATCATGGAGCGCTAACTGGCAGTTGGTACAAGTCCTTTGCACCTGATTGGCAGTTTTCACCAGTCGCTTCACCAAATCGCCCAACTGCCAGGGAATCAGCGCAATGCCCGTTAAAATCATGAGCACCGTCAGGAGGCGACCCGCTTCTGAGATGGGCGTGACATCACCGAAACCCACCGTTGTCATTGTGGCAACTGAGAAATAAACGGCATCAAGAAAGGTTCCAAAGGCTTGAGCGTTGGCTGGATGCTCGACCTGATAAATCAGCCCAGAAAAAACGAAAATGATAATAAATAGCGTCAAAAAAATACGAGCAAAAATGGCGCTATCTTCTGTTGTGACATAGCCAAAGATCGTTCTACCTTCGATAAAGCGCAGGAGTCGTAGAATTCTAAACCAGCGGAAAACACGAATAAAACTAAGATTAAAAATGCCAATTAAAAGTGGCAAAATTGCTAGCAGATCAATCAAAGAAAGAAGATTGAAGCAAAAGCGGGTCTTGTTTTCAGCACACCAAAAACGCAGCAGATATTCGATCGCAAAAATGACCAGAATGCTTTTGTCGATCGCATCTAGCGTCAACCGTAGTGACTCTGGAATGGGATACGTTTGGGCAACAAAAATGGCTGATGACAGCAGCACTAAACCTGTAACACTTAAATTAATCGCCTTGCCGATCGGCGTTTCAATGTCGTCCAGGTAAAAGCTAATTTTTTGCTGTAGCGACATGGCACTAAGCGGCAGGTGAGAGTCGGCAGATGTGTTAGAGCGTCTGAGCATTATATCGTTCACTTTAAGCCTTCCGGGTTTACTCTAGCCGCTGGGCAAACGTTAAGATGCGGTTGCTGGTCTGTCAGGCTCACTCGTAAAGATGGCTAAGTATATGTCCCAAAAGATCTCAATGGGCGATCGCGTTCGTCTCATTGCCCTTCCTGGCTTCATCAAGACGGCTGATCCCATGCCAATGCTACGCCCTCCGACTGTGCTGTCGATCGGTGCAGAAGGCGTTGTCGTCAACCAGCGCCCCGGCAATTATTGGAGCGTACGCTTTGCGAATGGCACCTTTTTAATCGAGCCACAGTACTTACAACCGATCGGCATTGAGTAGCAGTCAACAGCAAGACTGGCGGGTTATTCCAGTACTTACAGCCATGCGCGATCGCCGCTTCGTGACGGCTCAAGCAAGCTCAAGCAATAACCAGCATCTTGTTTAACCCTGACTAGCACCCTGTCACCTTCACTCCAATGACTGGCATGACGGGCGCAGAACGGTTTGCACTCTAAGCCTATGGTGAGAAAGTTGTCTGGTGGGCGGCGGCTGATCAGGTTGAAGTGATTCAATAGAGAAGAGTGCAACGGCAATTTGCCTGTCGTTTAGAAGTGTGACGATGACTCCCAATGCCCCTGATTCAAATGTGCCACTGGATGAGACCGCTCGTGCTGAGGGCGACGGTCTAGCTGCCAGCAACGGTAATGGCTTGGGTCATAGTGCTGCGTCCCCTGTCAATGTTTCTGCGGCGCATCAGTCGGTGCCATCGCTTCTCCCGTCTGTCGTCCCTGGTCCGATCGCGCAGTCCAATCTTTTTGACCCACCTCGCCGCGTGTCCCCTACCGCGATCGTCCTGGGTGCAACGGCTGTCATGGTCGTGGGTTTGGTGTTCAACATCAGTTGGTTGGGGTTGATTGGTGCCACGATCGTCCTGATTACGTCTTTTCGTATTCTTTGGCTGCCGTTTCTGCGTCCCTTTATCAGTGAGCTGTTCTCCAGCCAGGACGCGGCGGTGCCGATCGCCTTTGTGGGTGGCTCGATCGCCGTGTTCGCGCTGTTAAAATTCATTGGGGTCGGTCGCTGGGTGAGCCGTTGGTTTGCTCAGGCAAACTGGGATGCGGTCGGCGCTCTGGGTGAAGTGTTTGGTGCGGTCGGACAAATTTTGATTGCCCTGTTGGCGGTTTACATTGCGTGGCGACAGTACGTGATCGAAAAGGATCTGACCATTCAACAAAACCTCATTACGCAGCAGCAGACGATCGACAGCTTTTTTCAGGGTATTTCTGACCTGGTGCTGGATGAAGACGGCTTGCTGGAAGACTGGCCCCAGGAACGTGCGATCGCAGAAGGACGCACTGCTGCCATTCTCAGTAGCGTTGATGGTGGCGGCAAAGCCAAAATTATTCGCTTTCTCAGTCGCGCCCGTCTACTGAGTCCACTGAAGCGCGACCAACGGCTGGGGCGGGCAATTTTGGATGGTACGGGTGGCTATGAAGAAGATCGCATGTATGGTGTGCGTGTGATTGATCTGGGTGTGATGCTGGCGGGAGCCGTCCTGTCAAATTCCGATCTACGCTGGACTGACCTGAGTGAGACAAACCTGATTCGCGCTGACTTGAGCGGCTGCGATCTGGTTAGAACTAACTTTTCCGGTACGATTCTCTGTCAGGCAAGTTTGCGCGGCTCGGACTTAAATGGCACCCGTTTTTTCTACGGCAAAGCAGCAACAGCCAGCCCCCGTAGCAAAACTGAACCGCCTGATTACCGCACTGGAGCCTATACCGGGGCTGTGGTGGAAGATGCCGATTTCACAGGCGCTGTCCATATGTCTCAAGAACAGCGCGAATATTGTTGTGCCTGGGGGGGAACCAAAACTCGCAGTTCGATTCCGGGTGGCTGTGAGGGCATTCCAAATAAACTGGGGCACTAGGGGCGGCGGTTTTGGGTGCCAGGTATAGAGTAAATGGGCGTGAAAGCTGTCAGTCTAGCGATCGCCCGACGACATACCTTCACTCTTTTGTTTTTCCAGCATTTTCAGCCTAAACCTTGTGAGGCACTTAAAAAGCAGCAGAATCAGCCTTTTCCTTACCGTTGGCAGCATTGCGGCAATGGCTTTGGTGCTGTCTGTGCTGGGACGCATTGACATCGTGCAGCTTCAGGGGTGGCTGCGATCGGCGGGCGTTTGTGCACCGCTGCTTTACATTCTGCTGTATACGATCGCGACCGTTTTCATTTTGCCTTCGACTCCGCTCAATCTGTTAGGTGGGGCGCTGTTTGGTTTCTGGCTAGGGACGCTGTGGACCAGTGTGGCAGCAATGACTGCCGCGATCGCCACCTTTGCCTTTACCCGTACCATCGGGCGCAAGGCGATCGCTCGTAAACTGTCGGGTCGTTGGCAAACGCTGGATGTCGAAATTCGTCGAGGCGGTCTGTTCTACATGATTGCGATCCGCCTGGTACCGTTTATGCCGTATGGATTACTCAACTTTGCAGCGGGGCTGACCTCTGTCAGCTACCGTGATTATCTGCTTGGCACGCTGCTCGGCACGACTCCTGGCATTTTGCCCTATGTGTTGCTGGGTAGTTCTGGTCTAAGAGCCGTTCGTACAGGTGACTTGATGCCCTTAGTCGGAGCGTTGGCTCTGACTGGTATCCTGATTGGGGGTTCGACTTGGTACCGTCGGCAGCGCGCTTTGCGTGCAGCCAGTCCACTATCTGATGCGCCCTCAAAGCGACTTGATCCGCAGGATAGATAACTATGCAGCCTACCTATTCGTTCATCGTGCCCGTCTTCAATGAGGAAGCCACGCTACCGGAACTGTATCGCCGTTTGAGTGCGGTGATGGACAGTATGGATAGTACAGTCGAGCTGGTTTTGGTGGATGACGGCAGCAGCGATCGCTCACTGGCACTGATGCGTGAGCTACACGATCGCGATCACCGCGTTTGTTACCTCAGCTTTGCCCGTAACTTTGGGCATCAGATTGCGGTTACGGCTGGGCTGAATTTTGTCCGTGGACAAGCGATCGTGGTGCTGGATGCTGATTTGCAAGATCCGCCCGAACTGATTCCTGAACTGGCAGACGCATGGCGACGGGGCTACGAAGTGGTCTATGCCCAACGAGTACAGCGCCATCGCGAAGGCTGGTTTAAGCGCCTGACGGCATATGTTTTCTATCGGCTGCTGCGCCAGCTTGCGGATGTTGATATTCCCACCGATACGGGTGACTTTTGCCTGATGGATCGGCGCGTCGTGGATGCTCTCAACGCCATGCCAGAGCGGAATCGGTACATTCGAGGGCTACGATCGTGGTTAGGCTTTCGGCAAATTGCGATTCCGTTTGAGCGCGACGCTCGCTTTGCAGGTGCGGTAAAGTATACGTTCCGTAAATCGCTGTCACTGGCGATCGATGGGTTAGTGTCCTTCTCGAAAGTCCCTCTCCGCATTTCCACTTACGTAGGATTGTTTGCGGCGGTCATGGCGATCGTGATGGCAGCTCTGGTACTTTACTGGCGCTTTTTCTCACCGGTTTCACCGCTCACCGGCTATGCCACGATCGCCGTTGCCATCTTTTTTTTAGGAGCCGTACAGCTTTTTAGTATTGGTATTCTGGGTGAATATATTGGACGTATTTACGAAGAAGTCAAAAATCGTCCCGTTTATATTCTGAGAGAAGTAAATGGGTTTGAGCCTGCTGCTGACAGACAAGGAGTGCCCACGAGTGGGAATGGGTTAGCCCGACCCTGAGGCAAACCTGTCAGGAGATACATAATTTACATTAAGGGATGTGCGTAAATGGGAGGATGCATTGCTCGATACAATAGCAATTGCTTTCTGATCGATGCGAGTAGAGGCGTTGCTAAATAGCAGGATGTTTTCCTCCTTGCTACGCTTGCAAGACAGCGCTTTGTTCAGAAACGCCAGTGGTTTGGCGCGATCGGGCAGCAGTATAGATTCAGCAGTACAGATTATCGTAGGGAGTGAGAGTGTGCCAAAAGCCGCCAGATACTTATTAATTGGATCGACCGAAGCCTATAGCGGCAAGTCCGCAGCGGTACTTGGTATTGCTCATTACTTAAAAGCAAAAGGGCTAGATTTGGGTTATGGCAAGCCGTTAGGCACCTGCTGGAGCAAAGACGCAAACAGCATTGAAGAAGATGTCCAGTTTGTGGCTGATGTGCTGCACTTGCCCGCCGATCGCCTGCAACCGACCATTCTGATGCTGGATGAGCCAACGATTCAAAAGCGCATTCGAGGAGACGATCGCGTTAACTATCCGCAGGCGCTCAAACAATATCTGCAAATGCGTGGTCCCGATTTGGTGCTGCTCGAAGGTCCAGCGAATCTAGAGGAAGGCAGCCTGTTTGACCTCTCGTTGCGGCAGGTGGCAGAAGGTGTGAATGCCAGAATTTTGTTGGTGGCACGCTTTCACTCGCTGCTCATTAT
>JBGTJW010000226.1:0-10621 GCA_041744955.1 Stenomitos sp.
CTATCAAACCGGGCGCAAAGTCAGCGCCGAATTTAAGGAAAATATGCAGATTGTATTCGACGAGTTTCTACCCCGTTGGAACTACACCGTCAAACCACAACCTTGACAAGAAGTGAAAGTTATTTAATCCGCGATCCTAAGTCGGCAGCGGTAAACGAACGGGTTTGAGCGGCGATAGCGGCCACAATCTGAACAGAACCTCGTACCACTACCGATGCTGGGGCAACTTTGCGTCCGGTGCAACGGCGTTGGTGATGACGCCAACGGCCAAACAGTTGCTCCAAGTCGTTATTGGTTCTGGGTAAGTTTTCGATGTCATAACAATGAAACAACCCCAGGGCATAACTGCAAGTGACCTTCAAGAAGTGATCCACTCCTGAGGCTAAACTTGTGGCCTGCTCTTTGTTGTTCTCCATCGTTTGCAGCAATTGCTCAAATTGTTGGCGCACGTCTTGCCCCTTCAAGTTCAGGTCATTGTCAAGCATCGTGGCCGCTTGATGTACCCACTCAAAGGCGATGGCAACGGGTTTAAACAGGGGTGCGGTTTGCTCTAATGCCTTTGAGATCGTCTGCTTGAGCTGACTCAAGGGCTTTGCTAACCCCCTTTTCTATCCACCCGTTCTAAACTGTGGTCAATCGCACTCAGTCGTTGTTGTAAGGTTAACCCTGAAGCATTCAAAGGCGGGTATCCATCATCGGTGAGCGCGGCACGAACAGCTTGACAGTATCCTTCAACCACCTCCTTGATGCTATCGTTGGCTTCCTTGCTGCGCTCTCGTTCCAACTTGCGAACCCCACGCACCCGTTTCTTCAGTTCTTTTTTCGCATGTCGGTCTGCCTCATAAATCAGTTTGGCTGCTTCGCGTAAGTAGTGAAAATGACACAGCCCGTGAGCCACTTCCGGCAAGGCACGGGCTACCGCTTTACGAATCGACGTTTGTCCATCGCTGACCACACCCACAATCGGCACGCTCAACCCCTGTTTCACCTGTGCTAGCATCGGTATGAGGTCTTCGCTGCTGGAGGATAACAAGGGCTTTGCCAGCAAAATCTCGCCACTGATGACCTCTCGAATTACCCATAACACCTCATGACCCATCTGCGGTTGGAGACCGTCAATCGCTAAAATTACTTGCGATTGTTGGGCAATGATTTTCCCAATCCGCTCGATGTTCCCCATCTCTAGCGAGACCAATTCGTCGTAACGAGCTAGTCGATTACTCACCGTGCGTTCACTCACACTCACGCCTCGGGTGTTTAGAGTCTGGTGGATTTGGGCCACACTCCGATGTTCTTGATAGCGCAAGCCCCCCACCAAAGCCCAGGGCTGATCTATTGAAAGAAGGAAAAGAGCGTCGGGATATCATGGGCGAGACGCCGTAAGCCCTGCGTGATGGAGTCAAAGCCATGCTGTCCAAAGAAGTTGAGTGCTATCGTCCGCACAATCGCGAAATTGGTGAGTGCATGACCATCGCCTAAGGGCGCTTGGTCTTCCTTGAGCACCACAGCTTTGACCCAATGCAGGCGATTTTCAATGTGCCAGTGTTGGCGAATGCGTTGGGCAAAGCCAGCGGCATCAAGCCGGAGCGAACTGATGTAAAACAGCGTTTCTTTGTACAGTTGCTTGGCTCTGGTGCCGACCCTTTCCACTTGCACGAGCCGTTGCACGCCCACCCATTGTGGGTCAAGACCAACCACTATGTCTAAGACACTCACCGTCCTTTGGGTTTGGCGGTTACGTGTCTGCTCCGTCTGTCGGTCGAGACTGGCGGGTGCGGTCTGCTCAAATTGCGTCCTCAACTGCTCAAACAACGTCGGTTGATTGCCTTTGACGGTGATCAAATAGTCATTGCCACTCTGGATCATCTGCGCCACTGTTTTTTTGGGTGTGCAAGGCATCAAGACTAAAGCACACACCCTTGAGTTGGAGCGTTTTTAACAACACCTCAACGGTTTTAATTTCGCTAGTTTGCTGATTGCGCAGAGTCTCTAAGCCAACCACCACGCCTTGAGTCACACTGAACGCCGACACCACACTGACAAAATCCTGATAAGACTGGTCGTCATCACGCACGCTAGCTTTGATGCTTTTACCATCGGTCGCCAACTGCTCACCAGGTGCAGGGGTCAAGACTGCTTGCGCCCAAGCATTGAACGCTGCGGTAAACGAGACCAAAGCGACCCGTACCATAATGCGGCGTAGAGTGGATAAACTGGGCAGTCGCTGCTTGGGCAAAGCCAACACGGTTAAGAGTTCTGTTTGATGTCGGACCACAAAGTCAGCCAGGGGTCGATAGCCTGTGCAACCACTCATCGTGCCCATCACCACAAGGAGCAACACGACCCATAATGGATAGTCTGGTTGCGTGCGGCAAGCCCGAATCGTTTGCAAATATGTAATCAAGCTCATGCGGCGCACCCGCAGTCAAACAACCGCTCTATCTTCTATTTTCTACCGCTGATAGATCAGCCCTGCCACCAAAGCCATCACGTCCAAGCCAAACTCATGCTGCGGTAAGGCCCATTTCCCTTCCCCTTCAGGGCGATACGGTTGGCAGAACCGCTCACATTCGGGCGTTGCACACCGTCTTACTTTCAGTCGCAACTGCACCACTCCGCTCAGCGTCCGCACCCGACGGATGTTGTCGTATTTATTCCACATCCATCCCCCACACCAAAGACAGGTTTGCTGAACGCATTCCAGCACTTCCTCCCGTGTGGCTTCTGGTTGCGGAGTTCGTCTGACCATCTTCTTCGCCTCACCCTGCTCTGATTTGCGGCTCTGAGCCTAGCCTATCGGATGTCCTGATCCTTCTCCAGTTACCTTTGCTGTCCTAGTTTTTTTTGGTGTTACCTGCACTTGGCGGGGCACATTCTCATTCACATAGGTTTGCAGCTATGGCTCAGAAACCTGAGCAGTACGAGCGATGCTAGCCAGTGAAAGGCATTTCAGCAACAACTGATCGATAAGATCACGTGTCGCTGGGTTGATCACTTTTTTCGTTGGTCGCTCAACGCATTGGTGTCCGCACTTGTGGCTTTTGAACCGTTGTTTGCCGTTATGGATGTGACCATGCTTGACCGTTTGGGAAGACTTACAAAGGGGCATGCTGGCATGGGAGTAGAAAAGCAAAAAACTTTACTCCTTCATCATTACATTTGGAGCCCTACCGAGCTAGGCTAAACCGACTAGCTCGGTAGGGCTCCAAACAATGCAAAAAGCCACGGTTCAAATCACAAATTGCCTAAGGGACTGCTGATCCGCTAACGACATGGCCTTGCCCTCTCCCAGTTGTTCCCTAAACGATCCCAAAGCCTACTGCCATGAGGTTGTTGAACTGGGTTCATTTCTACATTTTCAGGAGCCCCTCATTTATGCAAGGTACGACTCAGGACAGGAAGCAGTTCATCAAGGCAATACCACAGTGGGGCGTTGCGTTCGCTGGGGTATTCTTGCTAGGCATCGGTGCCACAATGTATGGCTTGAGAATGGCATCGGTGAAACAGTCGGCTGTTACACCTGTGGTCACCCCTGCAATTCAGACTGTGACGGCATTGGGACGGTTAGAGCCAGAGGGTGAAGTAGTGAAGCTCTCCGCTCCAATGTCAAGTCAAGGAAATCGAGTCGATCGCTTGCTGGTGCAAGAAGGCGATCGCGTTAAAGCCGGTCAAGTGATTGCGATTCTGGACTCGTATGATCAGCGCCAAGCTGCCCTCGAAGAAGCCGAGGTCCAAGTGAACGTGGCGCACGCCAAACTGGACGTGGTTCAAGCCGGTGCGAAGCAAGGTGAAATCAAGACCCAGCAAGCAGAAATTGAGCGCTTGAGTGCAGAACATCAGGGCAGTATTGCCGCACAAGTAGCAACTGTAGCTCGGCTGCAAGCAGAGTGGCAAAATGCCCAAACTGAGTTCAATCGTTATCAATCGCTGTATCAGGCAGGCGCAATTTCAGCGTCTGGACGTGACAGCAGGCGCTTAGCAGCAGACACGGCTCAAAAGTCTGTCCAAGAAGCGCAAGTTAATCTCGATCGGATTCGTTCTACCACTCCGCAGGAATTGAATAAAGCCAGAGCAACGCTGGATCAAATTGCTGAGGTGCGTCCTGTCGATGTGCGCTCGGCGCAAGCAGAAGTGAATCGTGTGATCGCAGCCCGCAATCAGGCAAAGGCAAGTTTTGAGCAATCCTTAGTGCGTTCTCCTACCAATGGTGAAGTGCTGGATGTTCACACGCGAGCGGGCGAAGTTGTCTCGACGGATGGCATTGCCGAGATTGGGCAAACGCAGCAGATGCAAGCGATCGCAGAAGTCTATCAAAGCGATGTCAGTAAAGTTCGGGTTGGGCAACAAGTTTGGGTCACAAGTGATTCAATTCCAGGTGAATTAACCGGAACGGTTGAGCGAGTGGGATCTCAAGTACGCCGACAAGCGATCGTGAATACCGATCCCAGCGCAAATATTGATGCCAGGGTGGTTGAGGTGCATATCAACTTAGATGATGCCTCTAGTCAAAAAGCTGCCAAATTCACGAATCTGCAAGTTCAGGTGGTGATTAAACAATGATTGGATTGATTCAACAACTCCAGCGCCGTACTCCCCTCGGATGGCTGCAACTGCGTCATGAAAAAGGTCGCTTGCTGGTTGCATTAGCAGGGATTGCCTTTGCAGATGTGCTGATGTTTATGCAGCTTGGCTTTCAGAATGCGTTGTATGACAGCAATACTCGTGTCATTCGCGCCATGTTAGCCGACATTGTCTTAGTCAGTCCTAAAGCCCTAAATCTACAAAATCCATCGACCTTTTCACGGCGACGGCTGCTCCAAGCAAAGGATGTTCCGGGTGTTCAAACATCAACTGCGTTGTACATCAACAGCATCGCCTGGAAAAATCCCCAGACTCGCCTCAGCGCTAATGTGCGAGTGTTAGGATTTGCGCCCGATCAGCCAACCTTTAACCTACCGGAAGTCAATCAACAACTCAACAAACTAAAGCTACCGGACACAGTGCTGTTCGATCGCGGTTCTAAAGGTCAGTATGCAGAGGCGATCGCCCAAGTGAATCAGGGAAAACCAGTCGCTGCCGAAGTTGATCGCCGCACACTCACGATCGCCGGACTGTTTCGCCTAGGAGCTTCGTTTGGTGCAGATGCTAGTTTGATGGCGAGCGATCAAACCTTTCTCCGTCTGTTTCCGCGACGAGATGCTGCCAGTATTAGCCTGGGACTGATTCGGATCAAACCGGGTTCTGATCCACTACAAGTCGTCGCTGCCTTGAAAGCTCATTTACCCGAAGATGTGCACGTGCTAACTGCTCAGGAGTATGTGCAATTTGAGGAAAACTACTGGAAAGCTACAAGCCCAATTGGCTTTGTCTTTGGGTTCGGAACCATAATGGCGTTTGTAGTTGGCGTTGTGATTGTATATCAAGTGTTATCGACCGACGTGAATGCACACATGAAGGAGTATGCCACCTTCAAAGCGATGGGATATAGCAATTCCTATTTATTAAGCATCGTGTTTGAAGAAGCAGTTATCCTGGCATTTCTCGGCTTTATTCCCGGTGCCATTTTGCCGATAGGACTTTATGCCTTAGCTGCGAAGGCAACCGCTTTACCGATTTATATGACGATTTCAAGGGCGGTGTTTGTCTTAGTGCTAACGGTTGTGATGTGTGCGCTTTCAGGAACGATCGCCACTCGCAAACTACAGTCCGCCGATCCAGCAGATATGTTTTAGGAATGAACAATGGCGATCGCTATTTCGGTTCAAAAGCTCGATCACTACTTTGGTCAAGGTCAACTGCGTAAGCAAGTCTTATTCGAGCTTAATCTCGCCATCAACATAGGGGATATTGTGATCATGACGGGGCCTTCCGGCTCTGGGAAAACAACCTTGCTGACGTTGGTCGGGGGGTTGCGGTCTGCCCAATCTGGCAGCTTACAAGTCCTGGGGCAAGAATTTTGCGGAGCAACCGCTCAACAACTAACGCAAGCCCGAAAACACCACGGCTACATCTTTCAGGCACATAACCTGCATGGCAGTTTGACCGCACTGCAAAACGTCAAAATGGGTTTAGAATTGCATCGAGAGTTATCTCCCGCAGAGATGAAAGCGCGCTCAATGGCGATGCTAGAACACGTCGGCTTAGGAAAGCACATTAATTACTATCCTGACGAGTTATCGGGTGGACAGAAACAAAGAGTGGCGATCGCTCGTGCGCTGGTCAACCGTCCCAAACTGGTGCTGGCAGATGAACCCACTGCAGCTTTAGATAGCAAATCGGGTCGGGATGTGGTTAACCTGATGCAAACTCTGGCCAAAGAGCAAGGCTGCACCATTTTGTTGGTGACCCATGACAATCGGATTTTAGATGTTGCTGATCGGATTATTCACATGGAAGATGGCATATTAGGGTATTGTCAACTTAACCAGAAATTAGAATCATCGTACTGATGCCACTGCGTTCGCGACTGCTTGCCCCTGTACTCTCGTTACCGCAGTCTCGCGAGGCTACTCGTTGGCTATGAGATGCTAACCTGTCCCAATATGTAAGAAGGAACAACCGATAAGGGGCTTGCAATTAAATAACCTCCCACTCAAGCAGGAAGAACGGTGATAGCCCATTTCGGTAAAGCTTCAGACCGTTGCCAGAAGGGAAGATAGGGTGCTAATTCTTCAGCCAGTAGTTTGATTCCCTTTTCATAGATGCCATCCACCAAATAGACGACTGGAGCCATCGCTTTCTAACTCATATGACTCGCCCACTGAACTGCTGCTGCTACCGAATCTAAGATGGCTCCATTCCAATAATGCTCCAGAGCAGCTCAACATCGTTCTATCACATTGTATTTGCTGTGATAAGGCGGGTAGTAAATTAATCGGATAGGAAGCGCGATGGTCTGCGATCATTCGACCCTGCGTTTAATGAACTGGGTACGGTTACTGCGGGTAGCGGACCCCCCATCTAAATTGATCACCCCTGCCTCAATGTCAGGGCAATGAGCCTGGTTGTCTTGCCACCACCACTCTAAGCAATCCACAATAAAATCACTAGTTTCAGCCGATTGCCCCTAGTAAATCGACAACTAGTCATTGTTCAGATTGAGGATGCCGAAAGGAACCAACACCGCTTGCCATTGGCTATCGTGGTCATCGGCCTTGTTTGCTTCTAACGCACGGGTTTTGCCATGACGTGAGAGATTGCCAAGCTTGACTTTGGCTTTGCTATCGATGGACAGTCTTAAGGACTTGGGATTGGCATCGGCGGTTTGATTGGTTTGGGCAACGTACTCAAAGATGGCATCGGTTTGAGCACGCTTCTTCAAGGGTTTGACCTTTTGTGTTTTTTTAGGCGATAGCCCAGACGATTGAGAATGGCACCGATGGTCTGACGCGAGGGCAATTGCGACTCATCGTAGCTCTTCTCGCCAAGCAAGTTTTCCCGAATGGCGGCGGCGCTAATGCGGGCATACAAAAAGGTTGATTGAAATTTGGGATCGGCTTGCGCTTGCACATCCACCAAGTGCCGAATATCGGTCTCCAAATTCGTCAGTATCGCTTCGCTTTTATGCCGTCCTCTCGCCCGATAGTTAGCGGCACAGATCATTCCACTGCGCCGCTCATGCAAGCCAAGTTGGACGCTATCGCGATTCCACCCTTAAACGGTTTCCGTCTTCTGGGCTGACCCCCCAAAATAGTCTTCAGCCACTTTGGTCATAAAGTCTCGCTTCCGGTGCCCAGTTAGTTTCTGAGCCGCATCTTTAAGGGTTGCTTTAACCGTGTCATTCAGCCTTGTCAGAGGATTTCCTGCTCTATCCTTGCTAGAATAACTGGGACTTTATTTGTTTGCAAGCTCCTAACTACTAACTTGAATATGGGTGATCGCTCCGAGATATTTGTAAGGGAAAGTTTTCACATATTCGACCATCCAACCAGAACGAAGAAATGATCAAGTTTTCCATACTGTATGTGGAGACAGTAAAAATCATACAATCATCTCCATTGCTTTGCCCTACAGCCGATGAGCTTTGACCATATTCATCCCCAATCAAAAGGCGGAGCCACTGCTTTTGAAAATGTCTGCTTGGCTTGTTGATCGTGCAATGCATACGAAGCCGACTTGACAGAGGCTCAAGATCCACTGGCAGGTAAAGTTGTGTCGCTGTTCAACCCAAGAAGGCAGCAATGGTCAAAGCATTTTACCTGGAGCCTCGATGCGACACGAGTGGAAGAGCAAACAGCGATCAGACGAGCTACAAGCACCGCACTCCGGCTGAATAACCCAGTGTTTGTAGCGGCTCGTTCCATCTGGGTCACTAGTACAATAAAAACAAAGTTCTGCAACATAGTAGACGAGTATGAAGCGGGTCGAGATCCATCTGAAGGAGAACGAACGAGAGAGATTGAAAGCAATGTGTTCAGTCGGCGTTGCTTCAGTACGAGTGCTACAACGTGCCCAGATTCTTTTAGCGCTTGCCCAGGGGATTCAGGATCAGCAGATTGCGACCGTGCTTCAGGTCGAGCGGACTCGCATCTGGCGGGTTCGCCGACGGTATCTCGCCGATCAATTAGACGGTGCGCTCTATGATCAGCCTCGCAGTGGGCGACCAGTCCAGTATGGTGACCAAGCCGAGGCTGAGTTGGTAGCTCTGGCGTGCAGTGACCCTCCCAGCGGGTACAGCCACTGGAGTTTACCGTTATTGACTGAAGTGGCGCGGCAGCAGCGTCAACTGTTGCAAAGTGTCAGTCAGGAGACAGTGCGCCAAAAGCTTAAAAAAAAACGCTGTAAGCCTTGGCTGCAAAGAATGTGGTGTATTGGCAAAATCACGCCCTAGTATCGCCAGCGGATGTACAACGTTTTAGAACTCTACCAACAGCCTTATAACCCGGACGAGCCCGTGGTCTGCGTGGATGAAAAGAGTAAACAACTATTAGCGCCTGTGCGTCCCAATCTGCCCTTAAAACCGTGGCAAGCCACGAAGGTGGACTATGAGTATGAACGCCAAGGGACTCGCAACTTGTTTGTGGCGGTCGAACCGCTCGCCGGCTGGCGACAGGTGCAGGTGACACTTCAGCGTAAAAAGGCAGATTTTGTCCACTTTATTGGTCAACTGCTACAAGGACATTACCGCAACGCCAGACGGGTGCATCTGGTTTTAGACAATCTCAATATCCATTTTGCCAAGGTCTTTGTGGATGTTCTGGGACACAAACGAGCTGCACAATGGTTAAAACGGCTTGTCTTTCACTACACCCCAACCCATGCCAGTTGGTTAAATATGGCGGAAATTGAGATTGGCATCCTGGATAAACAGTGTCTCAAAGGGCGGCTTGCGACGGAGGCGAAATTAGTGAGTGAGGTATATGCCTGGCAGCAGTGTAGGAATCAACAACGTAAAACGATTGACTGGACCTTTACTCGTCAAGATGCAGACAAAAAGCTGAGTAAGCACTATGTTGCGTAACTAAATTTGCATTGTACTAGTGGATGGCATCCACCAACAGACGAATCATAGTCCTTGAGGAAAATTAGCCACATTTTTCCGACCTCTACTATGATTAATACAGATTTACTAATCGATTGAGAACGGAAGGAGTTATGCACCTGCCTCAAGCCAACGAGCCTTTTGAACAGCCGGATGATAGTGATTGCTCACTAATCTATGACGAAGAAGATAGTGGTATCGAGGCATTCTCCGCTGCTGCTGAGATTGAAGCGTTGGGAGCAGGCAAGCCAAAAATTACAGATCAACCATCTGAACAGTCGATCGCTTGCTATGGCGCACCTGAAGACGATACAGCAGTCGAGTTTTTAGATCGACGCTATGCGCTGGAAGATGAAATCACACTTGAAAACGGAGAGAAAGTCAGACTGCAATTGACAGATGAGCAGAAGCTCAGACGCGAAGTCATTCGCAATCTTGCAGAAGTACGCTATAACCGTAACCTGTTCAGTCAAAGCCTTAAAGAAGGCGCAGAAAAGCTTGACCTTTCTACTGAGCAAGTGAGGCGAATCTTCAAAAACTGGATTGCTTCGGGAGCAGCTTCACTAATCAAGGCAGAAAGAGCAGATTGTAAGAAACCGCGTCGGAGCGAGTACTGGTATGACTTGAGCCTCAAAATTTACAAGGATGCAAACAAGGGCAACGGTTCACTAACCCGCACCCAAGCTGCGGATCGCGTTCAAGATCAGATTTATGAGTACGTGAAGCTGGAATTGCTGTCCGAGACTGTAAGGTTGGAAGAAGCTGACTTTTCTGGAGAGGAGCTAGATCGAGAACTATCAAAGCTAATCAAACAGCGACAAGAGACTTGCAGCCAGCAAAGGAAAGCACTACAAGCGGAGATTTCAGAACTCAAAACTAAAGTTTCTGAACTACGGAAACGGAAGCTTGATACACGGGCATTTCATGCTCGTATCAAAGAGCTTGAAGAACAAAAGCAAGCGATCGTGGCATTCGAGTTTTGGCGAACATACGGTCAACCACCAGCAATTCTAAATTCAAATTTTGACAGCAGGAACGAGTAAGGAGAGGATGGAGGTGTGTGCACGAGAGCAGCTAAATGGAAACCCTCCCCCTCAGTTTTGCAGTGTTGCTGGGCTATCTTTATCAAGCAATTGAACC
>JBGTJW010000227.1:0-3596 GCA_041744955.1 Stenomitos sp.
AACCGTTACACCACAGGACGATCAGCCCACGCTGCCAAATCAGCGAGATATTCCGAAAACACTGGCTCCCTATCTTGATCCCGGCGTTCATCCAGATTTGCGGTTTGAGCCTGATCCAGTCCTGACAGCACCGGATGCTGAAGCGTTACGGTTAGAAATTCGCCTTAGCCGTCGTCAGGTGACGCTGTATCGTGGCACTACGGTCGTCAAAAACTACGCGATCGCCGTTGGTCGTCCTGGTTGGGAAACACCGACTGGCTCCTATGAAGTCAAGCAAATGATCAAGAACCCCACCTGGGTACATCCCTTGCGGAAAGGGGTGGTGATTCCAGGTGGCGATCCCGAAAATCCGCTTGGACGCTACTGGATTGGCTTCTGGACGGATGGCAAGAACTGGATTGGCTTTCACGGTACGCCGAACCCTAAATCGGTCGGTCGGGCAGCGTCTCATGGCTGCATTCGGATGTACAACAAGGATGTGGAAGACCTGTTCAAACAAGTCACTCTTGGCACAGTCGTTACAGTTGTGAAGTAAGCTGTCTGCTCAGGTCGCTGCTACAGCCTGATCGATCTGGTCAACCTCTGTCCGATCGAGCTTAACCGTTGCAGCCGTGATGGAATCCTCAATGCTCTCTGGTTTACTGGCACCGGGGATCGGTAGGACGCTGGGTGATTTTGCCCGCAGCCATGCCAGCACAAGGCTGTAAACCGAAACACCCTTGGCTTGAGCCAACTGGACGATCGCCTCTATCTCCTTGATTTGGCTAAACCGTCGGCTACCGCCTAAGGGACTCCAGGGTAAGAAGGTCAGCCCTTCGCGATCGCAATACTCCAACACCCCATCCGACTCTGGTTCACGATGCCAGGGGTTGTATTGGTTCTGCACTGACGCAATTTCGACCACATCACGCGCACGTTTAATCTGCTCGACCGAAAAGTTGGAAACACCGACAAACCGAATCAGACCGTTGACAACAGCTTCTCTAGCTGGCTTGAGCGACTCTTCAATTGAGTAATCGGGGTCGGGGGCATGATACTGCCACAGTCCGATCGGTTGGTCGCCGCCCAGCGCCTCAAAGCTGGCACGGATCGTTTCCCGAAGATGGTCAGGATTACCGTTGCGCGTCCAGTCACCGTTGGGTCGCATCAACCCACCCTTCGTCGCAATCATGACATTGCTTGTATCCTGGCTGTACTCCTGGAGTGCTTTATAGATCAGCCGTTCGTTATGGTGCTTGTCTGACTCATCTTTGCAGTAAGAATCGGCAGTATCAATGAGTGTAACGCCGAGATCAAGGGCGCGGTGAATCGTGGCGATCGACTGCGCTTCGGGCGGGCGACTGCTGAGTGACATGGGCATACCACCCAAGCCGATCGCGCTAACGGGTATACCGGTGTTGCCTAACTGTTTCGTTTCCATGCCATACCTCTATGAGTGAGCTGTGGTTGAGAGCAAGTTGCTACATCGCTGCTGTTATAGCCGTAGCCATGTTGGTTAGGACGGGGTGCAGGGGTTCTACCCCTGGCTAGGGGCGAAGCCCCCACCCCCCCTTTGATCCCAATGTCCTAAGCCCTGTGGCGATAGCTATACATACGGCTGATCGTCCACCGCTGCGATGTAGGAGTAAAGCAACCTGTACGGCTCTTTCACCATTAATCAACAGCTCACCGCAGAACTGATCAATAATCAACCTTCTAGTGGCAGGATGCTGAGAGCTATGGCAGTCGAAGAGAACGTGAGGACAGATAGCAACCTTGAAACGTCCTTTGAGCAAGGACTTCTATTCATCCCTCATCCTTTTGCTATGGCAGTAACGATCGCCCTTACGCTTCGTCTGTGTCTAATTCTGGAAAGCGATCGTAGATTTTAGTGAGCAGCACATACAGTTCGTCTAAGACTTCTTCTGCACCATCCTGATCAGTGGCTGCGATCAGTGCTTCTAAGCCATTCATCAGAGACAGAAGCTGCTGTGATTGCTCGTCTTCTAAACCAGTACTCATGCTTGTACCTTGATTACGCTGGCTGTTTGCTGGGTCTAAACCGAACTCACGCCCCTTCATCCTTCGTACTTTCGATCAGTGGAAAGGCGATCGTTTGTTTGAGAAATTCTAAACGGTCGGTTGCCATGCGATCGCGCACGGTGGCTAGCTGATGAGTTCGCTCATTGGTTATGATACCGTGTCCCTGAGCGATGGTTTAAAGGGCGAACAGATGCAGAAAGTTTGCTTTGAGCTAGAGGTTTACCCCTTCCACATTGACTTTATCGGTCATGTGAACAACATCGTTTATGTGCAATGGATGGAGATTGGACGCACAAAATTGCTGGAAGCCGTTGGGATGCCGCTCCACGAAATCTTGCAGCAAGGGTTTGCTCCCGTTTTAGTGCAAACCCAGATCACCTATAAAATACCCCTCTTTTTGGGCGATCGCGTACGGGTAGAACTGTGGCTTTCGGAATTGCGGCAGGCTTCTGCTGTGATGCAGTTTCATTTTTACAACGCTCAGAATGCTCTGGCAGCAGAAGGATGGCAAAAAGGATTGTTTGTCGATCGCGCCACGCTACGCCCAAGACGGCTGCGGTCAGAAGAACGAGCATTATTTCTGCCCTATGTGCATTCAACGGCTGAAACCACCTCTGGTGAAGCACTGATTACTTTAGCCTGAAGGTAAGAGGATGCTTTAAAAGTCCAGATGCTTGTAGCCTTGGCGACTGAAGTCGCGGCTACACGGACAAAACCTGCCGTCGCAGGTTCTAAAGCCCTTGACTTGCCGTAGTCCGCGTCGGCGGACTTTGTTGATGTAGTCGCGGTTTTAACCGCCAGACACTTCTCAAACAACCTCTAAGAGTAAGACACGGGACATAGCTAAAGCCAAAGCCTCTCGATAAAGTCAACGTCTTTCTAGCCAATTGGTATCGGCGCTACGTCTGCAATGAGTCCCTTTAAAAGATGGACAAGACGAGTCTGATCATTTATTGTGGTTTGTTGATGCAACTTTTTATCATTAAGCCTGTTTCCCCGATGGGATTCAAGCAACTCGTTTGAGTGGGGTTCCCGTTTCTGTTCACTCGCTTTGCCCCTACTTTGCCCTCTTTTCTTGCTTGAATGCCCTGGAGGATGAAGGGTGAGGGGAACTGGCGCAAGCGTCATTCGAGGAAGCAGCGTTGGGTAAGTCCTTCATCACATCTTTTCCTGCCTTGCTTGCCGTTAACCCTGGTTGAAATTGACTGTGAATCGTCTTCAGAAGCCTCAAAACTTTTTACGCTGGTTTTTGATTTTCCTGTCTCTGGGGATGCACGGACTGGTCTTGAGCTTACCGATCGATCGTGAGAAGCCAGAGGAAAAACCTCAGAGCACGTCAGTCAAGCTGGTGCCACTGCCAAAACAGCCTTCCCTTGCCACCACTCCTAAACCCAGACCCTCGAAGGCTCCAGCGGTTGCCTTTGTGCCTGAGCGAGCGTCCCCGAAACCTGTTGCTAAGGCACCGCTCATTGCTACTCCGCAAGAGCCTGTAAACCGGAAACCGACCCCTAAGCCCTCTGCGCCGATCTCTACTCCTACACCTATTTCAACCCCAGCCCACCCCACCCCAAACC
>JBGTJW010000228.1:0-5346 GCA_041744955.1 Stenomitos sp.
AATTTCGCCCGGTTAAGAATTTTGCCTGGTTAAGTAAGTGAGACAATGCCCTTTTAGTGCAATGCAGTAGAGCCAGAACCGTTAAAAAGCAAAACGCAGACGGTAAAATTTTGGACTCTGCCGCACGTTTGCTTTTACACTTTTACTTTTGCACGTCATGGCTTTTTCCACTGAATTGCTGTGGGCGCTCATTGGTCTCATCCTGACGATCGGGGGTACATTTTTGGAAGCCTTTATGACGACCCCATCGTTAGGAGGGGCAGGCTACCAAACCCACTCGTTAGGCGTTACCTACCAGTTTGGGGCAGCCTTGCTGGTAGGGTGCCTTGGCGGTAAAAATGCGGCCGCTCTGTCTCAAATCGCCTACATCATGCTGGGGCTAACCTGGTTTCCGGTGTTCGCTCAAGGTGGGGGCTTGGGCTATCTCAAGGAACCCAGCTTTGGGTACATTCTGGGCTTTATCCCTGGTGCGTGGCTGTGTGGCTATCTGGCATTCAAAGCATCAGCCAAGCTAGAATCACTCGCCTTTAGCTGCTTGTGCGGGCTGTTGAGCATTCATGTGACGGGTATGCTTTACCTGGCGGCAACCCACGGGCTGGGTCTGGTCAACCAGTCTGGCTTGCCATTGCAGCAGTCGTTGATGAAATATTCGTTGTACCCGCTGCCAGGGCAACTGGCGATCGTCTGTGCTGTGACGGTACTTGCCTTTACGCTGCGGCAACTGATGTTTTATTGATAGTCTGAGATGATTGATAGCCTGAGAGGGCGTTGAGTGATGAGTTTTGCATTGGTCGCTTTTAATGTTCTTTAAAAACCGCTTCTTTTGGCTTGCTGCTTTGGTGGGACTGGCGCTCGATCGCCTGACTAAGGTGCTGTTCGTCACCTACATTTTCCCGCCCATCTTGAACTACACCATTCCGGTCATACCAGGGGTCTTTCACTTTACGTATGCGTTAAATCCCGGAGCCGCCTTCAGCATTTTTCCGGGCGGTGCGGTATGGCTGCGCTGGCTGTCGCTAGGAGTCAGCATTGGGCTGATGGCGCTGGCGTGGTCAAAACGCTTTACGCTCAATCGGTGGGAGCAGGTCGGCTATGGGTTCATCTTGTCAGGCGCACTGGGGAATGGGATCGATCGCTTTCTAGTTGGTGAAGTCATCGACTTTTTAGACTTCCGGCTGATTCGCTTTCCGATCTTCAACATTGCAGATACGTTCATTAATGTCGGCATCGTCTGTTTGCTCATTGCCAGCTTTAAGCCATCGCCAACCCCAGAGCGTGAAATCGATCGTAAATGAACGGTAAGCCTTGATGGATAAGGGTTATAGGGGTTAGTCTCTCAGTGAAAGCAACGAAAAATCCGCCATGATAGGAGTGTGGATTTTGGTAGCTAAGATTATGGGCGAAAAAGGCAATCACGACCTCTCTTCCGTGCCGCCTGCTGACTCAGGCACCGTTCGATCTCGCCCCTGGGGCACTGTGACGCTGCTAGAAGAAAGTAGCCATTACCGCATTAACCGGATTGAGCTAGCACCCAGCCAGCACATTAGCACCCAGATGCACTACCACCGAAGTGAACACTGGATCGTTGTCTCAGGTACCGCCAAGGTTATCTGCGATGGTCAAGAAACAACCCTTATGCAAAAGCAATCGACCTATGTGCCGATGTGTACGCCGCATCGGGTTGAAAACCCTGGCGTGATTCCGCTGGTCATGATTGAGGTGCAAAACGGCGAATATCTGGGCGAGGATGACATTACGCGGTTTGGCGATGATCCAGGAGAGAGTAAGGAGCAGGCTAAAGGTGCACGCTCAGAGCCAACTTAGCTCGACTTTATCCAAATCAGTTCGGGTTAAGAACGCTGATGCGGTGCTGAGCGGCTGAAACGCCGCAAACACGTTGGCGAAGACTTGACATCGGCAACGATTGCATCAGGGTTTCAGCTTATCCCGAACTCAGGTTACTCAAAAATTGCTGATGTAGCCGTAGCTATACTGGTGAGGACGGGGTGCAGGGGTAGAACCCCTGGCTGGGGGCGAAGCCCCCACACCCCCTTAGCTCCCAATGTCCTAAGTTCTGTGGCAATAGCTATGACTACGTTTGCACAGGCATGAAGCCATGTCCGAACGATTGTTTTTTGTGCCACAACAACCGAATCGATCGCCCGTACAGTATCCCTAAAACTGCCGAGTCCAGTCTTTCCAGCGTTCGACCACTACCTTTGTTTGCGTGAAAAACTCAACGGCTTGATGCCCTTGCCCATGCAAATCACCGAAAAAGCTGTCTTTCCAGCCGCTAAAGGGAAAGAACGCCATGGGCGCTGCCACACCAATATTGATCCCAATGTTGCCGAATTCGGCTTCATAGCGAAACTTGCGTGCAGCCACGCCACTGCTGGTGAAGAGGCACGCCATGTTGCCATATTGACCGCTGTTGATAAAGGCGATCGCGTCGTCAAAGGTGTCTAAATGCATCAGGCTCAGCACAGGCCCAAAAATTTCGGTGCGGGCAAGGTCGCCCGTAGGGTCAACGTTCTCAAGAATGGTGGGTCGCACAAAATAGCCCTTTTCGTAGCGCGAAACGCTGGGCTGACGACCATCGACTAAAATCGTTGCGCCTTCGTCTGCCCCCTGCTGAATTAGTCTTTCAATCCGCGTCTGGCTTTGAGCGCTGATAACTGGTCCCATCTGCACATCGTCATCTAAGCCGTAGCCAACAATGCGAGACTGAGCAACCGCAGCGATCGCCTCGGTAAAGGGTTGTCGTGCGTTTCCAATGGTCACGGCGATCGAGGCAGCTAAACAACGCTGTCCCGCACAACCAAACGCACTATCCGCCATAATGCGCGTTGTCATGTCAATGTCAGCATCCGGCAAAATGATTACCGGATTCTTGGCTCCGCCCTGACACTGAGCACGCTTACCATTGGCAGCAGCACGACTGTAGACGTACTTGGCAACGGGTGTTGAACCCACAAAGCTAATCGCTCGAATCAGGGGGTGGTCAAGCAGGGCATCGACAACCGTTTTGTCACCATTGACCAGATTCACCACGCCTTTTGGCAAGCCCGTTTGCTCTAGCAGTTGCACGATCGCCTGCATGGTCAGCGGCACTCGCTCCGATGGTTTGAGAATGACGGTATTGCCACAGGCGATCGCGTAGGGCATGAACCAGAAGGGAATCATCCCAGGAAAGTTAAAGGGCGCAATCACGGCTGTCACTCCAAGCGGCTGACGAATCATGCTTTCGTCAATGCCTCTGGCAATATCTTCAGTCAAAGGGTTTGGAGTGCATTGGGGAGACGAGCAGTCAAGGGCAAGATACAGCAGAAAAAGCTAACGAAACGAACGAACGGTACAATAACTCGAAATCTTTCAAGTTTGCAATCAATACCGTCATCGTAGGCAAGACATCACCCCAAAACCTTTCCTATGTTGGAGCTTTCAGACCTGCCACGGGCAATTTTGCAGCTTTAGCAACTCACATCAGCAAAGGGCATCCCTGGATGCCAGCAATCCTAGATGCTGGTAAACCACGCTGGCAGATTCACGCTAACCATGCCGAAATCTTAGCCCTAGACATCGATAACACTGATTTTCGCAAGGATGAGAACGGGAAAGCAGTTAAAGGTGCTGATGGTAAGGGCATCAAGGTTTATCGTCGTCAGATGACGCTTGAGGAAGCTAAAGCGCATCCTTTCGTTAAAGCTTATTGCGGATTAGTCATTGAGTCTGCCAGCAGTACACCCGATTGGAACAAGTTCCGGTTAGTGTTTCGCTTGCCACAACCGCTCACAAGCTGGCAGCAGATCAAACTAGTAAACACCTTTCTGATGGCTCAGTTGGGTGCTGATGTTGCTGATAAGTCTTGCAAAGATGCTACCCGCTTTTTCTTCGGTGCGCCTGATAGAGAGCCGATCCACTTAAATGAGTCTGCTGTTCTGCCTGATGACTTCATCGATCAAGTTGTGGCATGGGAGGCAGAGCGCAGAGCGCAAATTGAGGCAGCGAAAGCAGCCAGCGTTAAATACCGTAAGGCTGGTAAGGGCTTCAGTCCTAGCGGTAATGAGCCATACGGTGGTGATGTAGACGTTGAGTTAGTCAGGCAGGCTCTTAAGGTCATTCCAGAGCGTGTAGAGGGGTCGGGGAATTATCCTGATTGTCGCAATGTTCTGATGGCGCTTAACCATGCGTTTGGTGAGGAGACAGCGATCGCGTTAGGGGAGGAATGGAGTCCTAGCAATGGTAAATGGGATATACCCAGACTGATTAAAAGCTTCAGGGCTGAAGGGGTAATCGAACCCGTAACGATCGCCTCACTGTTCTACTATGCCAAGCAAAACGGCTTTGATCGTCAAGCGGCTGAAGCGTCTCTAGCAGAAGCCAACAAAGGCAAGTTAAACAAAGCGGTTGCTGATGCAGTTGTTGAGTTGGGCAAAATTAACGCTAAGTACCAGGCAGCGCTAGCAGCAGTGCCACCGCTCAAGGGTGCTTATGAGCAAGCAAGAGCAGAGTACGATCGCATCCCCATCAAAAAGGCTTTTGCTGAGAGCAAGGCAGCTGCTAAAGTTGCGCGGGACACTGCTAAAGCGGCATGGCACAAAGGCAAGGAAGATGCTGAACTACTAAAGAACCGTGTTGCTTGGCAGCAGACGGCGCTTAAAGACGCGCAAAGTAACGTAGAGAAGGCTGATAAGGACGCTTACTATGCAAAGGTCAGGAAGTGGCAGAAATGGGCTAATACGCTCGATTTAGAACCGACTCATCCCACGGATCAACCCTTTGGTTTTGGTGTGTTGCCAGATGAGCCGGGGTTGATTGCGATCGACGCTCGTATGTCGATGAATAAGACATCGAAAATGATCAAAGGGTTGAGAGATTGCCAAGCCGAACGTTACCCAGACGGCAAAGTGATTATGCCTGTTTCTCGCAATATGTTGGGATTGTCCAACGTGTTGAGCCTAAACGGTGAATTCCACACAGCTTTTGATGAAGCTGATATGCCCGATCTGAATGATCAGGTCTGGTTAGCAATGGCGTTTGACAGCCTTTATAAGGTCGATGTCAATAAAATCACACACGGATCAATACTGATCATCGACGAAGTGACATCAGGACTGCTGCATCTGCTTTTGAGCAGTACATTAAGCCGTGACGGCAGACGGATGTTAGCCATTAAGCGTTTTGAGGCGATCGTTAAAAAAGTCTACGAGATGGGCGGTTGGGTGATTGCATCGGTTGATGGGTTAGCAAATCCTGAGATCAACTACTTACGCAAGCTGATGGGTGAAGATGCGCCAATTACGTTCCACAAGTGTACTGCCAAGCCCAAAGCCGTAAAGATTACGG
>JBGTJW010000229.1:0-6048 GCA_041744955.1 Stenomitos sp.
ACCTCTTAAAGACGCGATGTTCCTCGCGTCTCTATAAAGTTTCTCTTAACCTGCGTTTTGCCGATACCAGTCAATCGTATTTTTTAGCCCTTGCTTAAAGTCCACTTGCGCGACAAAATCAAAGGCTTGCTTTGCCCGTTCAGTATCTAAACAGCGGCGCGGTTGACCGTTTGGTTTATCAGTTTCGTAGACAATTTGCCCGTCAAATTCCATCAGTTCACAGATTAAAGTAATCAAGTTACGAATGGAGATTTCATAACCAGTTCCCAAATTAACTGGTTCAGCGTCGTTGTAGAACTGAGTACCCATAACAATGCCCCGTGCAGCATCTTCTGAATAGAGAAACTCACGAGTAGGACTACCATCGCCCCAAACTCTTAGCTCCTTTTCTCCTTGCAACTGCGCCTCGTGTACTTTGCGGATTAACGCTGGAATTACGTGGGAACTGCTAGTATTGAAATTGTCTTCAGGACCGTATAAATTTACTGGCAGCAGGTAAATGCCATTGAAGCCATACTGCTGTCGGTAAGCTTGGAGTTGAACGAGGAGGGCTTTTTTAGCAATTCCATAAGGAGCATTGGTTTCTTCTGGATAGCCATTCCACAAATCATCCTCTTTGAATGGCACTGGGGTGAATTTAGGATAAGCGCAGATAGTGCCAATGCAGACAAATTTCTCGACTCCTGCTTGATAGGCAGCATGAATCAGCTGAGTACCCATCATCAAGTTGTCGTAGAACAACTCAGCTGGCTTTACTTGATTTAAGCCAATGCCGCCAACGTGTGCTGCTAGGTGGATAATGATATCTTGGTGATCTACGGCACGCCTACAGTTTTCCCAAGAGCGTAGATCGTAGTCGCGTGATCGCGTTACTGTAATTTTTTCCGGTTCGGCTCCAGCTTTACACAGTTGGTCTACTACCTGACGGCCTAGGAATCCAGCCCCACCAGTGACGAGAATCCTTTTGTCTTTTAGCCCTATAGCTGTCATGTTTTCATCCCCGTCCGTGTTGGTCAGAAGTGTAAACTGCCGAGTTCTTGACGAATAATGGCAATATCTTGATTGACTCGATCTACATTGCCATTCGGCGAAGTCTGCCCCAGCGCTTTCAAGTCTGCTTCCACCATGATAGCGACCAGTTGCTCAAATGTGACTGACGCTTTCCAGCCTAACTTCTGCTTCGCCTTGGAAGGATCGCCGATTAATAATTCCACCTCAGATGGTCTAAGATAGCGATCGTCAAACTCAACATACTTCTGCCAATCGAGATTGACATAGCCAAAAGCAAGATCTAGAAACTCTCGTACTGAGTGGGTTTCACCCGTGGCAATTACATAATCATCCGGCTGGTCTTGTTGTAACATCAACCACATTGCCTTCACGTAATCTTTTGCATATCCCCAGTCCCGCTTAGCATCGAGATTACCCATGAATAAACTTTTCTGGTTTCCAGCAACAATCCGCGCAACTGCCCTTGTAATTTTACGCGTAACAAATGTTTCGCCTCTACGTGGACTTTCGTGGTTAAACAGTATTCCATTACATGCAAATAAATTATAAGATTCCCGATAATTTACTGTTTGCCAGTGAGCGTAAACCTTAGCGCAAGCATATGGACTGCGGGGGTAAAATCGTGTTGTTTCCTTTTGTGGTACTTCCTGAACTAAACCATACATTTCAGAAGAACCAGCTTGGTAGAACCGTACTTCAATTCCGGTGCGACCCTGGTAATCACGAATTGCCTCTAATAGGCGCAGCGTTCCCATCCCTACTGTATCCACCGTGTATTCCGGTGAGTCAAAGCTTACCCGTACATGGGATTGAGCACCTAAGTTGTAAATTTCTGTTGGCTTAGTGTCTTCCAAAATCCGGCGCAGCGTAGTTCCATCTGTTAAGTCGCCATAGTGCAAAAACAACCGCACACCCTCTTTGTGAGGGTCTTCGTATATATGATCGATCCGATCTGTGTTGAATGTTGAAGTCCGCCGGATAATGCCATGAACCTCATAGCCTTGCTCTAGCAAAAACTCGCTTAAGTAAGAACCATCTTGACCTGTAATTCCAGTAATCAGCGCTCGCTTCGCTTGCGTCATGCTTAATATTCCTTATGACCTGCCTTTAAATGGGCCCAGAGAACTGCTACAACTTAGCAGCTGAATACAAATTTGCCAAATTGTCAACCTAGCTTATTATGCACGTAAATTCTTTTTTGTCGATAAATGTAAGAGGCGAGGGGCGATCGCCTAATTTAACTCGGAAGACATCAAAAAATTGCATAAATCAAGAAATATAGAGTGCTTACCTAGCAATTACTCTTCTGTATCCTGTTAATTAGATTTTATCTGCTGCAAGGTTTTGAGTGACTCCTCAATGTGACCTTGGAAGTTTAACTGAGAGTTGAAGATATGCTGGACAACTCCCTGTAGATCGATGACATAAGTAACACGCCCTGGAAGCAGTCCAAAGGTTGAAGGTACACCGTAGAGTTTTCGCACTTGGCTGCCGTTGTCGCTTAACAGTATAAAGGGCAGCTGATATTTAGCAGTAAAACGTTGATGAGAATCTGCTGAGTCGGCACTAACGCCAATAACTTCTGCACCAGCTGTTTTGAAAACTTCATAGCTATCTCGAAAAGCACAGGATTCTTTGGTGCATCCTGGTGTGTCGTCTTTTGGGTAGAAGTAGAGGACGACGGCTGTTTTGCCTCGAAAGTCCTTAAGGCTGACTGGTGTTCCTGACTGTGAGGAAAGGGTGAAATCAGGAGCGGTATCTCCAACTTTGATAGGCATAACAGTAGGAAAATGTTAACTTTTGTTATCTTACCGCGACCAGGAAGATCAATGCTAAATAAAGTCTATCTCTTGTGCGATCGCACAAGAGATAGTAGTTCCCTACGTCGTGCGATCGCCCTGACTCGGCGACTACATACATAAATGCTAAGGTTCAAAATTATTAGATCTGTTGCAAAATTAAGATGGGGGTACACCGTGGGAAAGAGAAATGGCACATCCCACTCTAAACATCACATTACTGGGCGATTTCCGGCTAATTTACGATTGTCAGCCTGTTATGGGTGTGAATACTGATCGCCTCCAGTCTCTCCTAGCTTACCTGGTCTTGCACCGTCAGTCTCCTCAATTCCGTCAGCGTCTTGCGTTTTACTTCTGGCCTGATTCCGGCGAAGCTCAAGCCCGGACTAATCTACGGCGGGAACTGCATCATTTACGGCAGGCGCTACCCGATGCCGATCGCTTTTTACAGACCGATGCAAAAACGATTCAGTGGCGAATCGATGCGCCCTTTATCCTGGATGTTGCCGAGTTTGAGACAGCGATCGCTAAAGTAGAGGCAGTGGAGCGTCAGGCTGACAACGCTGGAGTAAGGGCATTACTGGAAAAAGCTGCCCAATTGTACCAGGATGACTTGTTGCCCAATTGTTATGACGACTGGGTTGAACCGGAGCGGGATCAACTTCAGCAGACTAGTATCCGGGCATTGGAACGATTAATTTACTTGCTGGAAGAGCAGCAAGAGTATTCAACCGCAATTCGCTATGCTCAGCAGCTACTGAGAATTGATTCCCTCCATGAAGCGACCTATTGTTCTCTGATGCGTTTGCAGGCAAAGAATGGCGATCGCGCCAGTGCAATGAGAGTTTACCAGCAGTGCAGCGAAGTCTTACAACGGGAGTTAGAGGTTGAGCCGAGTTCGGCAACCCGTGCGGCGTATGAGCAGGTGCTGAAGATGAATCATTCGCTAGTGGTTCCGGTGGCAAAACCGCCAGTGAATTCTTCTTTACCACCGACACCATCTAAACCGCCCAACCAGCGGGTTGGGCGGGAGCAGGAATGGAGGGAGATCGCGGATTGGATGACTCAGAGTGAAGCCAGTTCCAGAATTTTGTTGCTAACAGGTGAACCGGGAATTGGTAAGACCCGTGTTCTAGAGGAAATTGCAGCAACTATTCAGTCTGCGGACGGCTGCGTTGTCTGGGGACGGGGATTTGAAGCAGAAATGATGCGCCCGTATGGAGTGTGGGTTGATGCTTTGCGAACCATCACTTTCAGTCAGGCGATCGCCTTAAGCACAGAAATCAGTTCTCCCACAAATGGACTGACTGACCGGAGCCAGCTTTTCGATGCAGTTGTGCAATTCCTTGTCCAAGCAGCCAATAACAAACGAGTTATGGTGATCTTGGATGACATCCAATGGCTGGATGAAGCGTCTGCGGCCCTATTCCACTATGCCTCACGTTGCTCTCGCCATACTTCTATCCTTTGGGCGTGTGCTGCGCGTCAAAAAGAGTTAGAAGAGAATCGACCTGTATCCAAGCTCATGCAGGCACTTAGACGGGATGGGCGGGTGCAGGCGATCGCCCTTTTGCCCTTAAACCAGATACAAACGGCAGCATTAATTCGGGCTGTGAATTCAGACATCGACAACGAACGGGTCTTTACAGACAGTGGTGGCAATCCCTTATTTGCTTTGGAAATTGCCCATGCGCTTTCTCAGTCCGAAACTGCCCATTCAGATAACCTGGAAGCCATGATCCAGGCGAGACTCCAGTGGCTCGATCCAACGACCCGCGCTCTTATTCCCTGGGCAGCAGCGTTGGGACATAGTTTCAGCCCCACACTGGTTGCCCGAATTGCGGATTGCTCAGTGCCTAAACTATTGACCGCAATTGAGCAGTTGGAGCAGCATGGGATCATTCGTCCGGGAGCTTCCTTGCATAGCGAGATTAGCTATGACTTTGCCCACGATATTGTGCGTCAGGTGGCTTACAACCAGTTATCTGAGCCGCGCCGTCGATTGGTGCATCGGCAAATTGCCCACATCCTGAACGAACTTGCGGTATCTGAACCTGCCAAAATTGGTGAGGTGGCGCGTCATGCCTCTTTGGCAGGCGATCGTGCGTTAGCTGCTGCAACCTGTTTAGCAGCCGCAGAACAGTGTTTGCGATTGTTTGCCTATGCAGAAGCATCGGAACTGGCACAGCAGGGAATACAGCACTGCCACTATCTGGACGATCGCTTGCGAATACGACGGCATCTAGAATTGCTCAAAATGTATATCATTGCAGGAGTGAAAAGCGATCGCATCTGCCAATTGGAAAATGACTTGCAGCAACTGATTGCCGAAGCAAACCGGCTCAACCTGAAAGATCAAGAAGCGATCGGTTTAGAGGCGTTGATTGCTCTGAACTACGAGCGCGGTAATTTGAGCGGAGTTCATCAGTATTCTCTCAAGGCAGCTGAGACAGGACGGGCAGCCAGTCCCACTACAACCGCACGGATGTTGGCGTATACGGGTTCCTGTCTTGCCGAAGTTCAACGCGAAATGCCCCGCGCCGAAGCCCTGCTGCTGGAAGCCAAATGCCTGACTGAAAGAGTCGGGTTGGAACTGCCTGATATTTTCATTGGGTTAGGCTGCGTGTATCATTACCGGGCGAATTTTGATGCAGCGCGGCAACTGTTGA
The DNA here is from genome assembly GCA_041744955.1 of Stenomitos sp. Lineage (GTDB taxonomy): Bacteria > Cyanobacteriota > Cyanobacteriia > Leptolyngbyales > Leptolyngbyaceae > Stenomitos. The sequence goes on from JBGTJW010000229.1 coordinate 5,480, forward strand.
CCCAAGGATGGAAAATTGCCCAAGCTGAACAAGACCATTGGCGTGAGTGTTCAACTCTCAGGTATTTGGCAATGCTGGAACTGGAAGCAGGAGAGCTAACCAATGCGTTGACCTATTGCCATGAGATGAACATTGTTGCGGCAAAGATGAGTGGTGAAGGTAGTGAGAAACCATTTGCGATCGCACTGGCTGCTCTGGCTTGTTACCGACTGCAACTCTTTGGTGCCGAGGATGCTCTGGAGCAGGCACTTCTGGTCCTGAGACAAATTGATGCCAAGCGAATGCTGGCGTATATTTTAATTGGTGCGGCGGAGTGGGATCTTGATACTGGGCGGATTGAACTGGCTTTCACCCGTGCCGAGGAAGCTCTTGGCATGGCTCAGGCGATCGATCACTCCAGCGAGATTGCACAAGCCCAGGCAATTGCGATCCAGAGTACCTGGGCTTGTGGTCAGCACCAGCAGGCACTCGCGCAACTTCAAGATCTCCAACATAATATTGATGAGCATACCTTAAGCGATCGCGCTTTGAAGGCGATCCAAAACTTAGCTCAAATCCTGGAATGTTGA
>JBGTJW010000230.1:0-25870 GCA_041744955.1 Stenomitos sp.
CGCCTTTTTCGTTACCTACTTGGGCGTAACCGGACTCTTATGAGTCTTTTCCACGAGGGTAGGGGGTGTGAATCCCTTAGAGGAGAAGGCTCCTCGCACTAAACGACCAGTTCAGGTCGCGCTCTTCAGAACCGTGCTTGAAGTGTTAACCTCACACGGCTCCTCAGTGCTCTGGTGCTTGTCATGCATACCTGTTAAACCAGACTATGCGGGAGCGCTTGCTCTTTCTAGTCCAGTTTTTGTCACATGGCAGTGTCGATGGAGTAATTGAAGGTTTGTGTAGACATCCTTGCCGCCTTGTGAGCGTGCCAGAATGTGGTCAAGCTCCCATCGGTCTCCATCCTTGAAGAACAGTCCACAAGCTCGGCATTGTCCGTTTTGGTGCTTCAACAGTGTTGCCACTCGTTTCGGCACCTCTGGATGTCTGCCCAATCTGATACTCCAATAAAGCCAGTCGCCGTCATAAGGACTCCGCGTTCCTTGCACCTTGATATGCCGCACAATGGGCGTCTCTCGATGTTTGAGCAGGGGTATCGCTTGTCCGTTGAGTGTGGCGCTAAAGCGCCAATGCTCGCCACTGTTTGTTCTCCAGTAACGGTGAATGATCCAGTGGCGGGCTTTATGCGGATGACGACGACGTGCCCAAGCCCGCAGTTGCTGAAACATGAGATGGTCGAGCTTCTCAAAACAGGCTTTGCTGACCACGGATGCATAATAGTTTGCCCAGCCTCGAATGCGAGCATTCAGATGGCGAATCAATGCCGCTTGAGGGGCGGCTCGATGGGTCTTGATGATGCAACCGAGCGCGTCACTTTGTTGTTTCAGCTTCGCGGGGCTGGGTTTGATGAGCGTCTTAAAACCAAGCGGCTGAGGACACCTTCCCCTGGTTCCAGATTTGCCACATTGATATTTGCCAACGTGGAATTGCCGGATTTGCATACCCAGAAAGTCAAAGCCCACTCGTCTGGCATCCGGGTTAAGGGTATGAGCGATGCGAGTTTTGCTTGGCTTCAAGGCTAAGCCCATGCCACCTAACCACTGTTGCAAAGCTTGCTGACACGCTTGCACCACTGTAAGCTCTTCGTGTAACACCACAAAATCATCACAGTAGCGAATGAGCCGTGCGGTCTTGGAAACTTGGCTCACCACTGCCTCCATGCCATGCAAGGCGATATTTGCCAGTAAAGGGGAGCAACATCCCCCTTGTGGCACGCCTTCCTCGGTCGGCAACAGTGCTCCTTTCTCCATCACCCCAGCGGTTAACCAAGCTTGAACTTGTCGTCTTAGTGTTGGAAAAGTCTGGAGTTTTGCCAGCAAAGCAGACTGGTCGATCCGGTCGAAGCATTTTTCTAGATCTGCATCCAAAACGAATTTGGGCTTTTGCCGAATGGCACTAAAAATCGCTTCGATGGCATCGTGGCACGAGCGTCCTGGTCGAAACCCGTAACTGTTTGGCTCAAATTTTGCCTCCCATTCGGGTTCCAGCCCCAATTTGACCAGCGTTTGCACGCAGCGGTCATGGATTGTCGGAATGCCCAACCCACGCTTCTCCTGACTGCCGGGCTTGGGAATGAAAACCCGCCGGACAGGTTGGACTCGATGGGTGAGCTGTAATCTACTGACCATTTTCAGCCGTTGAGACGGAAGCAATCGCTTGACTCCATCAATGCCGGCTGTTTTCCTGCCAGTATTATCCTGAGTCACCTGACGTACGGCAAGACACCTGGCAGACCAGGATCTCATCAGGGTCTTTTGAAGTCGATGCACTGCCTTGACATCGCCACGCTGCGAGGCTTTGAAGATGCGCTTTTGCAACTTAAACACGCGCCGTTCTAGCTTGCGCCAGGGGATCATGTTCCATTCCATCATCGGGGTAACCCGTGCTTTAGACGTTTCCATTGCTAATCACTCCCCTTCATGCCAAATCACCGTGCCTACGTCTGCATATCCTCTGGCTTTCCCAAAGGCGTTGGCTTCTTAGGCAATCCCTCCCACGACTCGCTTGCGGTTAGCACCGACTTGTCCTCTTGAGCAAGGGACAAGAACGAATTGTGGGTTATTTCGTTCCGAATAACCATTGGTTAGAACCCTTAGAGTGATGCTCTCCACCGGGTTTATCGGGAGTGCAATTGGTCGCTCACACAAACGCCAATCCCTTATCCTTTGCCTTTTGGCTCCAGCCTGTCAGCCTGCTTTGGCTGGTTAACGGTGACGATGGTTCAACACATCTTCACGGGTGTTACTCATCGGTTCTCTGCTCGACGGGTTTCCAAGTGAGGCTCTCAGATACCGCCTTTTCACCCCGCTTTACGGATTGATGGCTAGTCGCTACCGTAGGGGTGATGCTGTCACCACTGCACTGGTGGGGAGGGACTTTCACCCTCATGGTTATTCAGTTACAAGGTTTTTTTTGAGTCTTGACCTCCTTTGTTCCTTGCTAGCTAGCCCCAAGCTCTTCGCTTGTTTCAGCTAAACGAATCGCACGTATGACACTGTTCCTGGCAATTAAGTACCACATCGTCTGAAAACTCTTCTCAACCCAACTTCCAGACCGTGATCTTGCCGCTTTTGCTTAACGTTGAGGCACAGCAGTAGCAACGCGAGCGTTGAGGAGCAAAGTGATGATATATTTCTGCTAATCATCTTGTAAGGCTTGTACTGTTGCCGAGGCAGCAGCGGTCCCAATACTGAGCCTTACTTCGACAGATGCCCTGTAACTCAATCTGGATAAGGCTTCCAGTCTATCTTGCACTTTTTTACCCTAGCTGCGTCCCAGCTTGTATCTTTGCCGAAAAGAAGCATTTTCGGCAGTGTTACAAGCGCTAACGCCAGAGTTCAGCTGCGAAGCCGCAGGGTTTGAGCTATGAATGCTCTCGGCGCGCTGTGCGGCTTCGTCAGCTGCAACGATTCGTTAGCCATCTGCTTCTTGACGCTTGCTCAAGTCACAGCCACACCGCTGCGTTCACCAGCAAGTCTCGAATAGATTCAGCCATAAACACCACACTGTTCTCCCGCACACAGCTAGCGAAGATCCGACAGAAGTCCGCCAGCTTCAGTCAAGTCCTTAACACGTTGGGAGAGTGCTGGAAGAGTCACAATCTCAAGGTGAGAGATGTCATACTTCATGGGCGAGAAAGAAATCTGAGCTGTCCAGCTGTGGCGAAGGATGAGCGTGGCTCGTTCAACCTGACGGACTTGTGTGACCACGGTACCGTCGTCGTCATAGTCTACCTGCCATAGCGTATTGACTGGAACGACGAGGAATGGAACTATCACGCCAAAATGTGTTTCTGAGTGCGACGCTGCAGCAAGCTCTTGGACAAGATCCAGGCATCCATTGACCGCCTGTAGCCATTTCTCGTATGTCGGGCCATCAGACGATTTAAATTTTCCCTTATCGTCTTTAGCCGGCTGATCAGTCTGCCGACCTACGGAAACGCCAGCCTCGTAGACTTTGCTGAGAAGCTTTTCAGGGTGAGAAAATGGACGATCACCGATCCTGTAATGCTTAATGACAGTATGATACGCTTCGGTTGGCAGGCGAGGTGTGGCGTGAACCAGCAGTGGACTCGTACCCTGAAGGTTTTTGCACTCGACAGCGAGCCGAAACGAACGCGCCTCGTCAACGCGGCGCGCTCGAATATCATAAGCGCGAATCTTGGTCGTAACAGGATCCACATACGCGGCGGCGTGCTCAGCATCAAACCCCAAAGTTCGGAGCGCTTGCAACGCCGCCATTTCGAGCGCGAAGGCCGACTCTGCTGCGATAAAATCGGTAAGATCAGATGCTGTTAGCGGATTTGAGGAATTGCTTGCCATCAGGAGTATTCTAGCCGCGCGGGCTGTTACGTGTTTGAAATACTTAACCTAAGTGCAACTTCAGCGAAGGAGTGTGCAATCTAAGATGCACAACTATTAATAGACAGAAAGTTTCTGTCTAACATACCTCTACAGGTGGTTAGGCAAAATTTTTCTATATAACACCCAATCTGGGGCAGATGAGCGGAACTTTCCGCAAGATACTTCAACTTGGGTAGAGAAGCAGAATCTTTCGGCCGTGCGACACAAAGAGGCCGCTTTAGATAAGAAGTGAATCGAATCTCACAACCCTGGACTAAGTTTGGCATAAATCGCTCATTAGTTATGGACTGAAACCTCGATTCTCTCGTTCATTTCAGTCCCTACGCACAAGCTGAAATGTTGATTCTGTCGTTGGTGAGTTGCGGGTGGCAGCAACTCACCACGAAAGAGTGAGCTTTAGTAACAAGGCTCGAAGGGACTACCTTTGGAGATCATGGCTCACTTTGGCACGGTTTTGGTCGCTGGCCAAAACCGTGCCAGTGGACAGTGCCCGTCTTGAGCTAAGCGACGGTAAAGGGTTTCACACGCCACTCACTGGCTGCGGTCGGCAGCTGATACGATTGCAAAAAGCTGAAACCGCTCAGTTGCCAGATATCCGTTTGCCCCGTCGCCGTATTCCGCCAGAGCAAGTCTGGTGTACTGTCACCACCGAGGTCAGCTACGCCAACGATCTGCCAGTTCGCATCCGCGACGGGGTTGAGGTAGTAGCTGGTTTGGAAGCCCGTGCGGTTCATTTGCCAGATGGCATTCTCGCCCGTGGCACGGTTACGCCAAACAAGGTCAGCAATGCCATCGTTGTTCAGATCAGCCGTACCCACCACCTGCCAGTTCGCATCGCCAACCGGGTTGATGTAGTAGCTGGTTTGCAAACCTGTACTGTTCAACCGCCAGATGGAGTTCTCGCCCGTCGCCCGGTTGCGCCACAGGAGGTCGGCGATACCGTCCGCGTTGAAGTCAGCGGTACTGACAATCTGCCAGTTGGCATCCGCAACTGGGTTGAGGTAGGACCAGCGGGGGCATTTGAACAGAAACCTACGGTTTTGGTTGGAGATGTTACCTCATAAGGCTTCTACCTCTCGTGAAGGCGGCCGCTAGAAAAACGTTCGTTTTCTTTGTGACGAACTTTTAGCTGCAATTGGACCTTGGTAGGCGCAAAAAAACTCATCCAGAAATCAAAATCAAGTTAAGTGGGCAGCCGCAAGTTTCTTGACAAGTCAAAACCGTAGGTTTTTTCGTAAATGCCCCCGCTGGTCCTTGTTCCCGTTGACGATGGTTCAGACATGGATTCACTGATGTTAGCCGTATGCAGCTCTGCTCGGCGGGATTCTCGGTCGGGTTCCGAGTGACCGCCTTTTAGCCCTGCTTCAGATGCTTGAGAGTCAGTCGCACACCTGAGGGCTAGGCTGTTACCCCAACACTAGGGGAGATGGAATTGTCCAGAGTGGACTCACCACACAGAAGTTGAGTTATCAAGGTTCTAGACCCTGACTCTGCTTTATTCCAAGCCTGGTGGAGGGGCTTGACTTGGGCAGAAACGAATCGCACGCCGACATAAAGGCAAAAAGGTGCCAGATGGGCTGAAAAGCCTTATCCAGATTGAGTTTTAGAGCATCTGTCGCAGTGATGCTCAGTATCAGGACTGCTGCTGGTGCGGCAGCAGGGCAGCGGCAGAATCAGGGTTTTAGCGGTGCCTTGCAACGAAGGAATCGACCTTTGAGCCCTGTGCCAGTTGGAGCCTTGAGTCCAAAAGCTGTCCAGTGGTCAAACGAAGGGCAGGTGAAATCTGTACTTGCACCTTTTTGCCCGTATGTCGGCTCAACCCCTGAAAGCCTTGCCGTATCTATGTTTTGCTCTTTTGTCATTTTCGAGTCGTCAAAACTGGAAACATTCACTGTGCCTACGTTTCAGAATTTGCCCCAGCGAGAGTGACAGATGAGGGATTAAGTGGGTACTGTGCCGCCAGCGACTGGCAGTTTGATGGTCAAGGTGGTGCCTTGACCCACTTGGGAATGACACTGGATGTCACCGTGGTGTTGCTCAACGACAATTTGATAGCTAATCGCCAGTCCGAGTCCCGTGCCTTTGCCGACGGGCTTAGTGGTAAAAAAGGGCTCAAACAAGTGCGCCTGTGCCGTTTCGTCTATCCCCATACCATTGTCAGTAAGACAGATAAGGACGTGAGCGGTGTCCAGCCAGCGGGTGGCAATGGTGATCGTGGGCGAGTCCGTGGTCAGCAACGGCAGTGGGCTCTCTGCTGGTTCTAGCGCTGGACCGCTGGTGCTGGGTGCCGGCTCGAAGGCATCAATCGCATTGCTGATCAGGTGCATAAACACTTGATTTAACGGTCCGGGATAGCAGGTTACGAGTGGTAGCGCGCCATAGTCCTTGACTAGCTGAATGGCGGGTTGCTTGCCGACCGCCTTGAGGCGATGCTGCAAGATGAGCAGCGTATTGTCGATACCTTCATGCAAGTCAACGTCTTTTTTGTCTACCTGGTCGTGGCGCGCGAAGTTCTGGAGCGAGCGCACAATTTGCTGGATGCGATCAACGCCGACCTGCATGGAACCCAGGACTTTGGGCAAGTCTTGCTGCAGAAAGTCTAAATCCACTGCCTCTAGCACTGCCTGAAGGTTGGGGCTGGGCTGGGGCTGGTCTTGCTGATACGCCTCAACCACGGTCATGAGGCTTTGAGCGTAGTCCGCGACATGGACAAGATTGCCATGAATGAAACTGACTGGGTTGTTGATTTCATGGGCTACTCCTGCCACAAGTTGTCCTAAACTGGACATCTTTTCAGTTTGAACCAGTTGGCTTTGCGTTTGTTGGAGTGTTTGCAGCGTTTGGGTGAGTTCAATCGTGGTTCGCTGTAGCGCTCGCGCTTGAGCCCTAGCAGTGAGCGTTGCCACGCAGCTTTGCTCATAGAGTTCCGCTTGATGCAGCGCGATCGCCGCCTGATTTGCCAACTGTTGCAGCAGATCAAGCTCAGATGGTCGCCAGGTGCGGGGAGCGCTACACTCATGGGCAATGAGCAAGCCCCAGAGCTGATTGACAACGCGAATGGGCACGACCAGATTTGCCTGCACCTGCATGGTTTGCAGCAAAGTTTTGTGACAGGGCGCTAAGTCGGAAAGCGCCACATCATCGATCGCCCGTACTCGCCCCTCCAGATATTGCTGCCCGTGTTCGGCTGCAAAGCAATCATCTCGATGCTGCTTGCCCAAAATGGAGAGCCACGGTTCGCGCACGGCTTCCACTACGACCTCACCCAGCCAAGCCTGCCCAAACTGATACATCACGACCCGATCAGTATGCAGTAGCGTTTGGACTTCTTGCACAATTGTGGTTAGTACCGTTTTAGAATCCAGGGTGCTGCGAATTTGATCTGTCACCTGGCGCAACACTTGCGCTAACTCTAACGAGCGCTGAAGTTTCGCCATCCGATCTTGCCACGGTTGTTCTCGCTCCAGGTTCGACGCTGCCACAGGGGCTTGTGGAGCAGACTGCAATACCGACTCCGTCTCACTCATGTTAGAGTCCTCTGCTTGGTCTCGCTCGGCTATGTCGCCATAAAAACTAGGTTGACATATTGGTGTTGGAGATCATGTTTAAGTACATGTTTTACTTGCATATAACTTCTAAAAAGTCTAGAAAAGACCCAAAAACTATAAATAAGGTTGTACTTCTTGGCGTAGAAGGTGCCAAACGCTTGAAAAGCTTTGCTCAATCACCTGCTTTCAGTCAAGGGAAGGATTAGCGCTACAGAGGCAAACTGTCAAGTCATACGTCATGATGTATAAGTTGTGGAGAGCAAGACCAGGAGTTCTCTCATGGTCAAGCGATCGCTCCAAGCATCAATACCTGGAATACAACAAGCCAAACGCGCCTTTGCACTCAAAGGGTGGACTCAAGAAAATCTGGCAGGCGAGATTGGCTTAAAGACACGTCAATCGGTCTGGCGGTTTTTCACAGGGCAACCCGTTGAGCGTCATGTTTTTCAGGAGCTTTGTGCGATTCTAGATCTGGATTGGCGAACCATTGCGATTGATCCGCCTGCTGCCTTTCTTGAACCTAGAGCGATCGCGTCAGCTCCAGTTATGGATATTGACACTCTAGTCCGACAGGTGCGATCGCAACGTCAGGACAAGATCCAGGATCAATGCGGGATCTTGCAACTGTTGGATATTAGCCGTCCCGCCAAACTGGACGACCTGTATATCGATGTCAACATTCTGGAGGAGATTCCCAGCCAGCAATGGTTAGAGTTGGCTGATCTGCAACGCTTCACGTCTAAAGAATGCGATCGCTTTAGCTTAGGAGACGCATCCCAAACTCAAATGGCGGGTATGAAAGCCGTCGAAATCTACTCAAAGCTGCGGGTACTGGGGAAACCAGGGGCAGGTAAAACGACATTCTTGCAACATCTAGCCATGCAGTGCAACCGAGGCAGCTTTGCCGCTAATCGGGTGCCTATTTTTGTCACCTTGAGAGATTTTGCCGATGAAGCGAGAGCCGCAGGCGAGTTCAGCTTGCTCAGGTATCTGCGTGACGAATTTCTGACATCTGGTTTTGCAGACTCGTCTGTGCTGGAAACGCTACTGCAAGCGGGCAAAGTCTTGCTTTTGCTCGATGGGTTAGACGAAGTGCTGACGCAAGAGCGCCGGATCATTGTGCAGGAAATTCGCAGACTGTCTGAAAAGTATCAACAGAATCTGTTTGTTGTGACGTGCCGGACAGCCACTAAAGCCGCTAGTCTCAGACGGTTCACTGATGTCGAGATGGCTCCCTTTACGTCAGACCAAATGGCGGCGTTTGCTCAAAAGTGGTTTGCAACCCTGACGAAAACCACGCTGCAAGATGGACAGGCACAGGCAGTACAGTTTGTTAAGAAACTAAACTTGGCTGAAAATACGCCCTTCCGTCGGCTGGCTGTGACACCGCTGTTTCTCCATCTCGCCTGCTGGGTGTTTTATCACCAGGGTAAATTTCCAGCCAAGCGATCGGAATTCTATAAGCAATGTTTAGATCTTTTGCTGAGTAAATGGGACGAAACCAAAGGCATTGAGCGGGACGAAATGTCTCACGGCTTTTTACTGCCCCAAAAGCTAAAACTGCTGAGTCAGCTTGCCACAGTCACCTTTGAGCAAGGCGATTATTTCTTTGCCCAACAGTTTATTGAGCAGCACATCAGTGCTTATCTCAGTGACTTACCAAACGCTTCGACGGAGCCAGAGGTATTGCAGTTGGAGAGTGAAGGCATACTCCAGGCGATCGAGCTACAGCATGGGCTGCTGACAGAACGTGTACAAGGCATTTTCTCCTTCTCTTCTTTAACGTTTCAAGAGTATTTTACGGCACGCAAAATTGTTGCCAGTCACAATCTCCAAGCCTCCAATCAAGCGTTAGAACAGCTAGTCAGGCATCTCACTGAACCTCGCTGGCGGGAAATCTTTTTGTTGACGGCTGCCAGGTTGCGCAGTGCAGACTCCCTGGTGCAGTTAATGAAGCAACAAAGGGATGCGATCGTGGCTCACGATCCTGATCTCCAAAAGTTTTTAGCCTGGGCAAGCCAAAAGCTTGCTACGCCGCCAAAACCTGCTACTGTATGTGCCTTTTACCTTACCCTGATCAACAAGCCGCACCTTGTCCCCCCCTTAGCTCTAGCAGCCACATTGAACCAGGCGCTTTTTCTGGACATAGTGTTAGATGACTTAGTGCTGAAGTGTGCTGTTGCCTCCAGCGCTGATCCCACCCTGGTGCAAGCCTGTATCGCTGCCCTCAACAATGCCCTGATCATGACGCTTGACAGGGAGTTACATCACGCTCTGCAAGCGCTTAAAGTGCAACTCCCTGATCGAACAAAAAGCAAAAAAAGCGTTCAGGCAGGGTGGCAAACAAACTATCTGGCTTGGCTAGAGCAGTTGAAAGCGGCGATCGTTCAGCATCGCCACACTCGGCAGGCATGGCATTTTAGCCCAGAGCAACAGGAGTGCTTACAGCAGTACTATGACGCAAATCAGTTGTTGCTCGATTGCCTCAACAGCAATTGTGCAGTGACGGCTAACGTCCGGCAAGAGATTGAAGCTGCGTTATTACTGCCTCAAAAAGAGCTTGAGGAGCGGAAAGGGGGCGGTTTCTTGAAGAAAACAGTGGTTTAGACCCGTTGTACTGCCGGACTCATCAAAGCGTTTTGTACTTGATCAGTGGAAATTAACGTCCAACCCGACTGCATCAGCTTTTGATCGGTACTTCAACCCTTAGAACCACCAGGAATGAGAAAATCAGGCACCTGATACTGAGGGCAGGCAGTGTAAGGCAGCCAAGGATCGAAGGAACGTTTCCCTAAATGCAGTATCAGTTCACCTTCAATCTTTGAGTTCGATAACCAGCACATTTGACCAACCATCGGTAACTCCTCGTTGATTTAGTATTGATTTATAGCCGTAGCCATACTGGTGAGGACGGGGTGCAGGGGTAGAAACCCCTGGCTAGGAGCGAAGCCCCCACATACCCTTTGATCCCAACGTCCTAAGCTCTGTGGCAATAGCTATAAATTCAGGATTGATTCAAATTCAGGCTTGCTAAAACACCAGTTTTGAAAGGCGTTGAGCTGTCTCGTTTTTGTCGTTTAAGTTGGCGAACCGACGGTAGGCGGTACCAGGGCAGCGACGGATACTCATGATGTTCCCAGTGGTAACCAAAGTGATAGCAGCTTAAGAACGACCACACTAACGAGTAATTGCTGCTCATCGCGTGATGCGATCGCCCATCACCCGACCGATGCGGTAAGTAAGTGCCAAAGAAGAAGAGTTGCATGGAACTAAGGACGATCGGCAGCACCCAAAACAAAAACAGGTTAAGGATGGCAACATGAAACCCTAAATGCAGCGTGAAAAAGATCAGGCTCATCCCAAACAACAGCACCACCCTTTGCTGACCATCCAAATACCCACGCATGAATTTTAGGTACCAGGCAAACGCATGGCGATGAATGCCGTCGTGAAAATCAGGATCATCGCTTTGACCCGGCTGTCGATGATGCTGCCAGTGGTTGAGAGAGAGCTTCTGATAAGGCAAGAGTGCATAGAGTGTGAGTGCTGCTTGCCCGACCCAGTGATTGAAGCGGCGATTGCTCGGCACCACAACTCCATGTATGGCATCATGCGCCACGATAAATAACCCAGTCTGAATAAACGTTCGCCCTAAAACAGCAGGCACGATCCCTATGATTGCTAACTGAGCGATGTCTAGTGATGAAAGAAACACCAAGCTACTGATCCAGAGCATCACGACGATCGCTGCCACTAGAAGCCCTGTGAATGCTTTGGCTTTGAGGTTAGGCTGCACGCAGATCTGCCTCATGAAGCATCACCGTTGTTTCGGCACCCACTCTGCCAACGTTGGGTTCTGGACCCAGCGTCATTTCAATCAGGTAAGTCCAGCTTCCAGCGTTGGGTGTGTAGCTTCGCACCACCCCTTCTCCACCGACAAAGCTAACCCACTGTGTAGGACGAAACTTGGGCGCTGTTAGACAAATTGCAGTCATGAATCAGACTCCTCTAACCAGATTTGATGCTTCTTAATACAGCAGAAAGCATCAAAGAAGTTCTGTATCTTACTAGATAGAGAAGTAAAGTCTTGTCTGTAACTTTTGAATGTTTTAGTTGTCTTTGTCTAAGTTAGATGCCAGTAAGGCATGAACTCAAACACGATCTTTAACAATGAAGGGACATACTGATTTTCAACGTCACACTTTCTTTTGAGTCAAAGGAGTGCAATAAGTACACCTGAAACCCATACACCTGAAGCTACGGAAGAGACACTGTTTGATCGCACGTTTCGAGATAGCGATGGCAAGATTGTGATTGCTCAAAAGCCAAATCTACCGCTCCTGGTTGGGCTTGCAGCGACTCTGTTCACACTATTAATTACCAGTGGCAACACTCACAGGGGGCTAGAGGTAGTGGCTTTTGGCGCTCTGTTTACCTGGGCATGGCAGGAACTTTTTCAGGGTGTCAACTATTTCCGACGATCGCTCGGTTTGATCATACTGCTGGGTATGATTGCCGCGAAACTGCACTGGTTGTACTTTGAGCGCGTCGTTCTTCCAGGAGAGCGACTTCTGTTTGAAGCACTACCAGGGTCTGACAGGTTGCACAGTAAAGATCTAATGCCCCTCATTAATTCCATTGATTTCATTAAAAAACTGCTGTCCAGACTTGACTGAACAGCAGTTTTTAAAGAACTCTTATCTAGAGAGCTACATAGATTAAATTCTAGAACCAGGACGACTTACTTCGTTTGGATCACGATACACCTGTGTTTGCTCAGGCTTGCGCTTTAAGCCTGCTAAACCTAGTAAGCCAAGCAAACCAAGCCAACTCCAATCAAAGCCACGATCGTCTTCTGTAGAATCAACGCCTTGATTAGACATAGTGCCAGTACTGGTACTGGAAGGAGCAGTACTGGCTCCTGAAGTGCTGCTACCAGGTGCTGTGGTTGTGCCGGGAGCCGTCGTAGTATCTAAAGTGCTGCTACCAGGAGCGGTGGTTGCACCAGGAGCAGTTGTCGTGCCTGAAGTACTGTTGCTGGGAGCAGTGGTTGCACCAGGAGAGGTTGTTGCTCCTGAGGTACCTGTCTGTGCTGAAACCGATAGGGCTGAGGGTAGTGTAGCTAGGCTGAAGGCGCAAGCACCTACTAAAATCGCTTTAGATGGATTAAACTGCATATCTTAATTCCTTGATATTTTAGGCTTTTGTAAACGCTTGCTTGTGCAACGTAGAGCAATTAATGCAAAGGCTCCGTTAACTTAACTGCCATCACACTGCTGTGCGTCCACCTAAAGGGGTAACGCCAAAAATAGCGTCTCCTAACGCCATCTTTATAGCGATTCTGGTTGCTCATCTTCTACTGCGGCGATGGCGCGTTTGGTGGCAAAGCCGTCGAGAATAATGCCTCGAATCAGCGACACTTCGGCATCCAGGCTTTTGGCGTGGTCTTCGTATTTGGCTGCTGCCTTCTGTAAGTTGTAGTTTTCCATCCGCTCAGCCATCTGAAGCGAAAAGGTGACTTTTTCCTCCATGATCCGCACAGCCGACCACAGCGCGTTTTCAACATTCTGCGTTTGCTCTGAGAGGAACACATTCGCCGTAAAGGAGTGCCCGATGTGACAGCGAAACCGGAGTGGCTCGTCCTGACCAATTTGCCAGATACTGCCGTTGCATTCTGGGCAGGTGTAAGTCGTGCGGGCACCGATCGCTTCGACGTGTTCTAGAAATTCCCGGGTATTCATCTGCTGTTCGGCAATCTTGGCTTCAATGTCGATCGCGTCACTCATGGGATGTATATTCTCCTTGGCGGCAGACTCCTCGATGGCAGGTTCATGGGATAACCGCACAAGCAGGTCTGAGATTTCTGACAGCGGCAGGCAATGATCGACCTTCACATACCGCAAAGCACTCTTAGTCATGCTGGGATATTCAGCTTCGTTGGGGTCTTGCACGAGCGCCACGCCACCACGCTGCTTGATTGCCTGCAAGCCCACGGTGCCGTCATCCAGGTAGCCTGTGAGCACAACACCCACAACTCTAGAGCCATACGCACGGGCAGCGGAACGAAAGAGCGCATCGATCGCGGGTCGAAAGCGGTTTTCTTGCGGTCCACGCACCACGCGCATCGAGCCTTGATTGACCAATAGATGGTAATCGGGCGGCGCAACGTAAACGTGTCCAGTGTGAATGGCTTCTCCGTCAGTGGGGTGGGAAACCGGGAGAGAGCCGACATCGGCAAGAATTTGGGGCAGAATGCTGGGTTTGTCAGCAGCGAGATGCTGCACGATAAAGAGGGCAGCCTTGAGGTTAGCAGGCAGAGCACCCAAAACCCTGCCCAGTGCTTTGAGTCCGCCTGCTGATGTGCCAATCACAATAATGTCGTGTCCGGGCATACATTCCTTTAATAATGGTGCTCTACGAATCAGCGTTCGAGAGGGGAAGTGCCAGCGTGAAGTGAAGCTGTTCGTCTGTGCTCTTCACAGCGATCGTGCCGCCTAGCGGTGCCATCAGCTTTTGCACCAATGCCAGCCCCAACCCCGTACCGCCTTGCTTCCAGGGATCAGCATGGGGGATGCGGTAGAACTTATCAAACAGGCGAGACCGTTCCTCATCAAATACTTTACTGCTCGTGTTGCTCATACGTATCTGCATGAAGTCTGGTTGAGCTTGCACGGTAAGGGTGATGTGTCCGTGCTGTGGCGTGTATTTGCCTTGCAGTCTGTTCAGGTATCGCTCACCCGTCCCACCAGGAGCGCGACTGTCCAGATCAGTTGTGCCAGGTTGATGGGTTTAGCAAGATGCCGTTGAAACCCAGCTTCGATCGCCCCTTGCCGCTCACGCTCGGTCACGTAGGCTGTGATTGCCGCTGCTGGAATTTGTCCACCAGCCTCCGCGCTGAACGATCGCACCTGACGGATCAGCGCCAGTCCATCGACATCGGGCATCCCAATGTCAGCCAGGAGCACATCATAGCGATTGGGAGACTCCCTGAGAGCAGCGATCGCGTCTCTAGCTGAGGTCACTGTGACCACCGTTGCGCCAGCGTCTTCCAGTGTCCACTGAAGCAGATCCAGGCTATCCGCTTCATCATCAACCGCCAGAAGGCGTAAGCCTGCGAGCGAAGGCAATGCCTGAGGATTAACCGCTAGAGACTCTAGCGCGGTCGGTTCTAACTCACTGGGTGCCGTCACTGCTACGGGCATTGACCGCAGCGGCAAGCACACAATCATCGTGGTGCCTTGCCCTTCACCAAGACTCTCTGCCCGCACAGTGCCGCCATGCAGTTCGATCAGATGCCGGACGATCGACAGCCCCAACCCTAACCCCTGCTTACTTTTGCTGGTGCTGGCATTGCCCTGACGAAAACGCTCGAACACGTAGGGCAACACCTCTGCCCGAATGCCCTGCCCGGTATCCGTCATGCGAATTTCGGCGTGGGACTGCACCGTTGCTAACGTGATGTCCACCCGTCCACCTTCGGGTGTGAACTTGATGGCGTTAGTCAGCAAATTCCACAATACTTGCTGCAAGCGATCGACATCCCCTAAAACGATGAAAGGTGAGGGGTACGTTTCACTCCTCTGACCTCTGACCTCACTCCTCACCTCGATCGCTTTAGCATCGGCAGAGGGTTGCACGGACGCGATCGCGTCATTGATCACGGTAGCCAGATTCAGCAGTTGCGTGTTGAGGTGCAGTTTGCCGCTGGTAATGCGCGAAATATCCAGTATGTCTTCAATGAGTTGAGACTGCGCCCTGGCACTCCGCTCGATCATGGCGAGTGCCCGATCGACCATGGCATCATCAAGCTGGCGCTGGCGGAGAATTTGCGCCCAGCCCAGCATCGTATTGAGTGGGTTACGGAGTTCATGGGAGAGGTTCGACAGAAATTCATCTTTCGCACGGTTGGCAGTTTCTGCCTCCTGCCGTGCCGCCTGTTCCTGTTCCAGCAACTGCGATCGCTCGGCTTCAAACTGCCGCTGCTCGGTGATGTCTTCAATCACCAGCAAAAGCCGTTGAGTCTCTCCTGCTGCAACTAGCTTCAAGGCGTTCAGCAGCATCGTTTTTTCCCCAATCCGCTCAAACTGGTGCGTTACCTCAAAATTTTGAAACGTCGTATCGTTGGCAAAAACATCTTCCAGGAGCGATCGTAGTCCGGGAATGCTCCACTGCCCGTTACCCAACTCAAAGATCAGCGTTTGGTCAATTTCGAGCGGTGCGACCTGAAACGTGTCATAGAATGAGCGGTTGGCTTTATTGACCCGCAAATCAGACTCCAGCACCACTAGCGGCACCTGCACCGTTTCGACGATCGCTTCCGCATAGTTGCGCGCCGCTTCGAGTGTAGTGGTACTCCGCTTGAGGGCATCAATATCGAGCAGCACCAGCACCACGCCATCAATCTGGTTGTCAGTGGTGCGATAGGGACGCATGCGTAGCGTGTACCAATGACCGCCCTGCGTTTGCACGTCCAGTTCCTTCACGCTCAACGTTTCTAGCACTTCCAACAGCAGCAGCTCTAAGTCGGGTACGTTGAGATTCGCTCGGATGTCGCTTAACGGTCGTCCGGCATCGGTGGGAATGAAGTTGAACAACCGCTGTGCCATTGGCGTAAACCGACGAATCCGCAGATCGTTCGTCAACATCAGAATCGGCACATTGATACTGGCAAGCAGATTGGTCAAATCATTATTCACCCGGTGCAATTCGTCATTGCGGCTGCGGAGTTCTTCGTTCGTGGTGTTGAGTTCTTCGTTGGTGGCTTGAATCTCTTCTTTGGCGGTTTCTAGCTCCTCATTCGTGCTTTGTAGTTCCTCATTGCTCGACAAAATTTCTTCATTGGCAACTTTGAGATCCTGGTTGCTGTGTTCTTGCTCTTGAATCACTGCCTGCAAATATTCTTGGGTAGCAGCACGTTCCTGGTGAGCCGCCGCCAGTTCCTGCCGCAGATGGGCAAGCTCCTGCTCTAATTCTCCCTGCGAGCGCTCTGGATCGAGGGTCACGGGGCTGCTGGCGGGTGACTCGTCTGCAAACAGCACTAAATAGCGACGGTCTTCAGTGTTTGGCACCTTAAACGGCAGCACCTGAAGCCTGACGTGTCTGATTTGTTCGCCCTCTTCAAGCTGGAGTCCATGCTTAATGACGGGTACGTCCTGCCGTTGGGCTTGATAGATCGCGGCTCGTAGCTCGACCAGTAAGCCATCGCGTACCAGGTTGAAAAGGTTGAAGTTTGCCACGCCAGAGACTAAGCGCAGGTAGCGATCAATGTCTCCCCGCAGTTGCAGCACTTGCATTTTGTCGTCAATCACAACCCCGGTGGGGGCGTACTGACTGGCAATCAGTTGGTCAACCTTTTTTTGGAGGTCAAACCCTTCGGGCGGCGCTGGTGGCGACTGCTGATCGCTCACTCTGGCGATCGGGTAACGACTGGGGGCAAACGAAAAGGTGGGACGTGTGGCGGTAAGGTTCTTGGCATACAGCCTGTACTTCGGCTCGACCAGGGTAAACAAGTCAGCATACTGACCTGTGCTTTCGGAGGTGCCCAGCAGCAGAAAGCCTGACGGGTTCAGGCTGTAATGGAAGATGGGCATGATCCGCTTTTGCAGCGCATCGCCCAGATAAATCAGCACATTGCGGCAGCTAATAAGGTCGAGATTGGAAAACGGTGGATCGCTGCCCAGGTTTTGGCGAGCAAACACACAGCGTTCACGCACGCCCTTATTGATCTGATAGCGATCGCCCTCCAGCGCATAGAAGAAGCGGCGGCGGCGCTCGGTGGAAACATCTACCATTTGATTCTCGGTATAAATGCCCGCCCTGGCTTTGTCGATCGCCTGCTCACTAATGTCAGTGGCAAAAATCTGGATGGGTGGTGCAGCGACTTGCAACGCCAAAAACTCCAGCAAGCAGATGGCGATCGAATACACCTCTTCACCCGTTGAACAGCCCGCTACCCAGATCCGAATCGGCACGTCGGCAGACTTGTTTTGAGTCATGATCGGGAAGACTCGCTCTTGTAGCCGTTCAAACGCCTCTGGATCACGGAAAAAGCTGGTGACATGAATCAGAATTTCTTCGTAGAGCGCTTTGATTTCCGCCGGATGCGCTTGCAGATAGGCAGCATACTCTTCCAACTGCTCCAGCTTATACAGCAGCATCCGTCGCTGAATCCGGCGATCGATCGTGTTGGACTTGTAGCGGCTAAAATCAACGCCCGTATTTGCTCTCAGCAAGGCAAAAATCGTCCCCAACGCATCGACTGTCTCAGTCGATGCGTTGGGCGCAACGATCGGCGCTGGGTGAACCAGTATGGGATTACGGCTGAGGGTTACCAGTTCTTCGGCAATTTTTGCGGGCGGCAGCACAAAATCGACATTCCCGGTCGCCACTGCTGTATTGGGCATACTGTCAAACTGTGCCGTGTCTTCACACTGGGCAAACGTCACACCGCCCGCCGCTTTGATTGCCTTGAGTCCCAACGAGCCATCGCCATCGCCGCCCGATAAAACGACTGCGATCGCTTTGTGCCCACGATCGACCGCTAACGAAGCAAAAAAGGCATCCCCCGGCATATATTTGCCAAACACCTTCTCACGGGGCGACAGTTGCAGCACGCCGCCGGAGAGCACCATTTTAGTGTTAGGCGGAATCACATACACCTGGTTCGGCTCGACCGTGATGCCGTTTTGCACCTCGCGCACTGGCAGTTGGGTCGTGCGACTCAGAATCTCGGTCAGCATACTTTTGTGGTCAGGAGCCAAATGCTGAATCAGCACAAACGCCATGCCCGTATCAAGGGGCAGATGGCTTAGTAACTGCGTAAACGCCTCTAACCCGCCCGCAGAGGCAGCGATCCCCACAATGGGAAAAGGCGCTTCTACTAATGGCTGCATTGAGTCGAAGGCATCGCCGATAGTAGAAGACAGTGATTGAGCAGATGGATCAGCAGCAGTCATAGACTCAAGTGCGGCACTGTGGATTGGCAAACATCCTCTTTACTGTAGAACGCTTTACTTGATTCTTCTATATGGAGCGAAAGCAGAGTCTGTAGTACCCAAGCTTCAAGCTGAACTAATTATGTAAAGTTAAAGGGGGCGATCGCGTTGCCCCGTTGCACCCCGGAGCAACAACTCATGCTAATTAACTTTAATTAGTTCTCTTAAAGCTGGTGTCCCTGCACCTCTCCTGCCTAAGCTAAGGGTTTGAAAAAGTGAAATTAACCAGCTATAGAATCCCCTGCTACGCCTTCCACATACCAGTCAATTGAGTTGATGCGAGGATCTCCAGGGTTATATGCCTCCCCCGCTGGAATCACAATATTCCCCTTGTTGTCTTTGAGTTCTCCCTCGAAAATCGTTCGCTCTCCAGAAAGCAATTGTTGCTTCGCTGCGTCCACTGCTGCCTTAGCTTCAGGACTAACGGCAGCACCATAGCCTGAGATTTTGGAAAACTCTTCTTTAAGCCCACCTGTGACTATCTGTGGCACCCCACTATTCATCAATGTTTTACCGTTCTGAAACATCTCAGCATAGGTTTTGTAGATCTGCTCCCAATTCCATTCAACTCCTGTGAGAAAGCCTTTAGGCGCAATGCTTTGCTCATTGACGTGATAGCCACAACTATAAACTCCGCGCTGCTCAGCCGTTGTGATGACAGCTTTTGGGCTATCGACCCGCGTGATAATGACATCGGCTTGTTGATCGATCAAACTATTGGTCGCTTCTACCTCTTTGATGGGTAGTGACCAATCTCCTGTAACAATGGCTTGAATGCTGATATTCGGGTTGATGCTTTTCGCACCCAATGTAAAACTATTGACTTCTTGCAAGACAACAGGAATGGGTTTGGGGATGACAAACCCTAGCTTTCCAGTCTTAGACATAGATGCTGCTACGATACCGGTCAGGTAAGCAGGCTCCATCAACGCACTAAAGTATGAGCCAATATTTTTGGGATTAGATGGGTCGAGTGGATGGTTGGGATGGAGAAACTGCACTTCGGGATATTTTTGGGCAAGCTGCAAACTATGAGGGTCGAAATAACCCCAGGACGTTGGAAAGATGACTTTGGCTCCGTTCTGCTCGATCATATTTCGCATCGTTTCTTGCACAGCCGTTGTTTCAGGAATGCTAGCCTCCTCAACCAGCTTGACCCAGGGAAAGGCACTAGCCATGCTGGCAGCCGCGTCTGCGTGAGCCTGGTTATACCCAAAGTCATCTTTAGGCCCGACGTAGATAAACCCAATGGTCATGGGCTCCTTGCTTGAAGCCGTTGGGCTAGCGGATTCGGCAGAGGATGGTGATGAGTTGGTGCATCCTGTCCAAAGTTGGGATGTTACCCCAAAGGCTCCGAACGAGAGTAACCCGCGAACGACCGTTCGTCGAGGTAGAATGAGGCGACCAGATTGACCCATAATTCTAATTTCCTAAAACTCAGCAATACTGGAGGAAAAACCAATCTCTTCAAGCTGGACGGAGATCGCCGGGGGCGGCGCTGGGGTCCATGTTTTCGTAACTGAAGTAGCGATCGGGAAGGCCGTTGTAAATGATGTAGTCATTAAACACATGAATTCCTGGCCGACCGTTTACGTGAGCGATCGCATCGCGCACAGAATGCAGTTGCTTCACGCTCATCTGTAACGGACGTTCGTAGGGTTGGTAGTTGGTGCGAATCAGATAGTCTAAGCGAGGGTAGATCGACATCTCCACATGACACCCCAGCAGGTGTGTCACCGGGTAAGTATCAGTGAAGGCAATCATCCGGTCAATGCTGGCGCAAAATTCATCCCAATCACGAATATAGAGACGACCGGGGTAGAGCAAGTCTCCAGTGAAGAGGAGTTGGGTGTAGGGGTCGTAGATGGAAACTTCAGCATCTTCATGCCCAGGGCTTGCCATGACGTGCAGTACTCGCCCACCCAAATCAAAGGGCATAACATCCTTGGGCCAGTCTTGAAATTTATAAAACTCACGGGTAGCCGCTAAACTGCGTCCCACCATTTCTGTATGAGGGCGATCAGCAAATTGCGGATCGCCTTCAAAGTGGTCTCGATGTAGATGCGTATGGGCAACCACAAGTGAGTAGGATAGACGAGGATTTTTAGCCAACCATTGTTCAATCAATGCATCGACGGTTTGACGCAATGGAAAGAAAGCTGGCGATCGCGTTGCACCCGTGTCGAGCAGAATGGCGCGATCGTTCCCAAACAGAAGAAACATAAACGGGGCTTCATAGTGCACCGCCATATTTTGGCGCAGGATGTAGGTGTGCTCGTTGTAAGCATGAATCTGGATGTCGGGATCGGTATTGTGTTTTGGTGAGATAGAGCCATGAATCCACTGCACATCCAGATTGCCGGACACAGGAGCCTCTAAAGTGAAAGCAATCGTGATGGGTGAATAGGACGTTAATGGGGTCAAAATAGTATCCTATTTGCTATCAGCAGCGATCATCCAAAAAATTGTTCACAAACTATACAGGTTGTAAGTCTAGCGTTGGGTAGTCAATGTAACCTCGCGCCTCACCCCCTTCAAACGTAGAGCGATCGTAGGGATTCAGTGGAGCATGACGCTCAATGCGAGCAGGTAAATCAGGATTGGAGATAAATAACCTGCCGAACGCGACTAAATCGGTGTCACCATCGGCGATCGCAGCCTGTCCCAGTTCCGGATCATATCCCCCTGCGGAGATGATGATGCCTTTATAAACAGACCGAAAATAGCGAACAGTCAGTTCTGCCAGATTTGGATCAGCATCCTCTTCATCAGCACGGGGTTCAACCAGATGCAAATACGCCAGATTAAAGCGCTCAAGGACACCCGCTACGTGAGTAAATAAGGCTCTGGGATCAGAATCCGACATGCTGTTGAAGGTGCCTGCTGGAGAAAGACGAACGCCAACGCGGTTAGCACCCCAAACATCAATGACGGCTTCAGTAACCTCTAGTAACAGGCGGGTGCGGTTTTCCATTGATCCTCCATAGGCATCGGTGCGGTGGTTAGTGCCATCGCGGAGGAATTGATCGAGTAAATAGCCATTGGCGCTGTGAATTTCAACTCCATCAAATCCAGCAGCTAGAGCATTCGCTGCGCCTTGGCGATAGTCTTCCACAATGCCAGAAATTTCCTCTAGTGCCAGCGATCGCGGAGTTTCATACCCTGCTGCTGCGATCGCACTGGGCGCAACGGGCAATGCACCACCGGGTTGGAACGATCGCTCAGAAATACGTCCTACATGCCAGAGTTGCAGGAAGATCCGCCCGTTCTTTTCATGCACGGCATCGGTCACTAGCCGCCATCCGTCCACCTGCTCTGGTGAGTAAATTCCTGGAGTATTAGGATAACCCTGCCCCTGCTGGGAAACCTGAGTGGCTTCACTAATAATTAGCCCAGCAGAGGCTCGTTGAGCATAGTACATAGCATTCATAGGCACTGGCACGTTTCCGGTTCCTGCCCGACTACGGGTTAGGGGAGCCATCACAATGCGGTTGGGTAGGGAATAGGAGCCAACTTGCACGGGTGAAAGTAAATTGAGTGTTGTGGTCATACTGTAAAGATCCCCAAACCAATTTAGGACAGAACTATAAAACTGCCAGCGACAAGTTGTAAGCAACAAGTTGCAAGGACTTGAATCACTACGAGAAACACTTGAAGGTGAAAAATACTTGTGTATCACCTCAACTAGAAAGTTCAATTTCTATCTAGCTAGACAATAGGGAGAAAGATTACTAAAGTAAAGTAGCAACGAAAAAGTAACTAAGGTTCTATAGAGAAACTAAGAAGCTTACATGCCTGAGACTAAATACTGCCCGTTGGCGATTCTACTCAATCAGATTTCAGGACAATGGACGCTCTACATCATCTGGATGCTTGACATCAATGGAGCATTGCGATTTGGTGAATTGAGACGAGAAGTAGACGGCATCTCTACAAAAGTTCTAACAGAGCGGTTGAGACTTTTGGAATCAATTGAGCTTGTTCATCGTCACTACGAACCTTCCATTCCGCCCCAAGTCACATATACACTCACGGAGCGCGGTAAAGAATTATCGAGAGCCCTCGATCACGTTTACGAACTGGCTGCGCGCTGGGATGGTACTGAACAAGAAACTGCCAGCTAAGTGGCAAATATTGAACTCGGCACTAAGATAGCGATCTCCTCCTGGGTGCTTTGCAACTTAACCACTGAACTCGATCAACTGCCATAACCATTGACTTCTGGACGCTCTGACGCTCTACCAAAAGACTCAAAACTACGGAAGGCAGGAACTCTGTGCGGAGGCAGCTAACGGCAAAAATCAGCGGCTGCAAATACCCCATAACGCAACGCCGACACTTGAGCCAGCAGTCCGCCTGCATTGCAGTGTTAGCTGGACACCACTGCCGATCGCACTCGTCCACACTCCCCTCTATGCCTTTGATTCACTGCACTACTATATAAACGTATTCTCTTTGTTTTCGATTCTCCAACATAGACTTCAGGATACTTATGCCATCTCCGTCAACCAGTAGACCTGCTGAATGACCACTTGGATTACATCTATGCTCCTGCCTTAGCGGTCAGCCTGCATTACTTAACGATTTCATACGTGTAGCCGACCAACTCTCTCAGCGCGGTCCTGTTTTTGTGCCAGCGGAGCCAGTGCAAGCGACCGGGGGGCGTGTCGCGTTGGATAGTTGCACCCCGGAGCAACGGTGCCACGCAGAATAAAGGTTTCAGCCGCTGAAAACAGGCAAAACCGCCTCTGTACTACCGCTGGCTGAGTCAAAAAAGTCCAAATCTAGGCCAAGCGTGCGATGCGAAAAGTCACTCTTTCGCAGTGGAGGTTCCAAAAAAAGATACTTTTGTCTTTTCGGAACCTCCTGGGTCAGTGTCTCAGACTCATCCTCCTTTCTCCCATGCGTCACTGGTAACGGCTGCGTGTGAAGCGGAGATAGAAGTCTAAGGAAGTATCCCAGCCACAGGGAAAAACCGGACAAGAGGAAGACTCATAGGGTTAACGAAAGTGAATCCTCATTTTACGCCTCGTTAAAGATCAGTAACTCGCAAGTGGATGATACGAGCCAGTTGATGCAAAGACGGAGGCAATCTCTGGTGCCTCCTAAACCTGACTCAGTTCTGAGTCAGTCGAGACACCTACAGTGCATCCGGGGTAGAGAGGAAACCTAAGTGAGTCGTATCTGCTAGGAGTGAAACGCAGTAACCCTCATACAGTCTGACTTCGTTCAGAAGGCTACCCGCAAGGGACGCTTTGCTGTAGGAGGGCAGGGAGGTCTCTAGAAGCGAATGCCATCAGCCGAAAGGCAGGAGAAAACAGGACTTGTCCCTGATAACTCGATGGACAGGGCAATACCCAATCCGAAAGGAGGCAGACGAGAGACTGGTGTTCTACACGATGTTCGTGGTTGAGACTACGAATCTGTTGGGAAAAGTTTGGAGGCAGCCATGTCTAACGTAACCGCAGGCACGGATTGGTCGGCTGTCAATTGGCAGAAGGTCAATCAAAGCGTGACTAATCTCAGACAACGGATCTATCGTGCAGCTAAGCAGGGCGACCTTAAAAAAGTCCGCTCACTTCAACGGTTAATGCTGAGAAGCTACTCCAATCGTCTACAAGCGGTCAGAAGAGTGACTCAGAGCAATGCTGGCAAGCATACCCCAGGAGTGGATAAGCTCACCATCAAGACTCCAGAGGCAAGAGGCGCATTCGCCGATGCACTCAAACAGTACGAAGTGTGGAAAGCCCAACCAGTCCGAAGGGTCTATATTCCGAAAGCTAACGGCAAGAAACGCCCGTTAGGGATACCAGTCATGACTGACCGAGCGCTTCAAGCCATGGTCAAGAGTGCGCTTGAGCCTTATTGGGAAACCAAGTTTGAGGGTTCAAGTTATGGTTTTCGACCGGGACGGGGCTGTCATGATGCAATTGCGGCAATCTATAACTCTGCCAGGGGTCATGCCCGAAGTAGAAGGAAGTATGTCTTAGATGCAGATATAAAGGGAGCCTTTGAGAACATCAGCCACGCCTACTTGTTAAAGACCATCGGCAACTTCCCCGCAAGGGAACTTGTCAAACAATGGTTGAAGGCAGGTTACGTGGAATTTGGAGCGTTACATCTAGTCAATAGTGGCACGCCTCAAGGTGGTGTGATCAGTCCGTTGCTTGCGAATGTTGCACTTCACGGCATGGAGGAAGCGTTAGGTGTCAAACGAGTCTATATCAAGCATAGGGATGTGTTTGAGGTACAGAGTCGGAGAGCTTTAGTGAGATACGCCGACGACTTTGTAGTGTTCACGGAAACTGAGGAAGACGCGAAAGCGTGTCAAAGGATTCTGACAGGATGGCTAGCTGAACGTGGTCTTCAATTTTCGGAAGAGAAGACGCAAACAGTGAGCCTCAAGGATGGATTCAATTTTCTTGGCTTCAATGTAAGACGCTATGAAGTTAAGGATAGAAGGTCAAACTTGAAGCTCTTAATGAAGCCTAGTAGAGAATCGGTGCAGCAATACAGGGACAACCTTAAAGCGGCATGGAAGAAGGTACTGGGTCATGAGACTGGACGTGTCATTAAAGTACTCAATCCCCAAATTAGGGGTTGGGGAAATTACTTCAGGGTCGGAGTAGCAGCAGAAGTCTTCAATAGTCTCGATCATTGGATGTATTGCAGGTGTTTGCGTTGGGCCAGGCGGACTCACCCGACCAAGAGTCTCAAATGGATTCGACGCAAATACTTCAAGGTTGGGTTTGAACGCGGCAATAAGTCATGGGGACTGCTTAGAGATAAGGAGCATGGTGGCGAACTGCTAAAACTAAACTCAATCAAGATCCAAAGGCATGTGATGGTCAAAGGAACTCACTCACCCGATAACCCGGCCTTGAGTGATTACTGGAAGACTAGAAGAAGTAAGGAAATCAAGGCACTGCCGAAGGGAAAACGAACCCTAGCCATGAGGCAACAGGGTAAGTGTCCTCAATGTGGGGACTGGCTACTCAATCAAGAGGCGTTACACGTTCACCACAAGGTTCCCAGAAGCAAAGGTGGAAGCGATCAGTACGACAACTTAGAGTTAGTACACCGCTACTGCCACCAGCAGGTTCACTCGAAGAAGGTTTAGTCAGCCCGTAGAATGCTTGAGCCGTGTGCGGTGAAAGTCGCAAGCACGGTTCTTAGGGGAGGGGGTTGCAGTGATGCAGCCTCCTTACCCGACCACTAGTACGCCCCTCCAAACCGCTTGCTGTGCGACCACTGATGGCACTGTTTTGACTCGGCGATCGCGGTCAGCACTCAGTCAAGCATTGTGACCGATGATCCAGCATGATAAGAGTGCAGGTTCTTGGCAGTAAAGCAGCAGCATGGCGAAACAGAAGACGAGCGAACCCCTGACCGGCGCAGCATTACTACAGAAGGTCAAGACGCTAGCGACCCTGAGCAAGACCCAGAAAGCGAAAGCCTGCGGTTATT